>CAXTGN010000008.1:0-8909 GCA_964243455.1 uncultured Acidobacteriaceae bacterium | reverse complement strand
GCCCGGGAACAGGAGATCGCCTGTGAACAGGTGATCGGTATAGCGATCGTAGAAGGTGAACCCATCGCGATGGGTTCCGGGCGTTGCGATGACATCGATCACGCGGCCCCCCAGGTCAATCTTGCCGACCTCCTCGCCGGCGGCACCGGAGACGCCATAGAAGCTCTTAGCCTCGCCCAAAGGGCTCGGTACAGACCGACAATTTGGCCGCCCTGCGAATTGAGCGAGACCTGCATTCTGGTCGCGATTCTCGTTGGACGTCAGCGCCACCGTCAGCAACACGCGCTTCTTGCGGCGAATACCTGCCCACCGCGCAACCAGCCGGTCTACGGTATCGCGTAGCGGATACAACTTGCTTTCGGCGGTCGCTCCTGTGTCAATCAGCAGCGCTCCCTGGTTGCCGAACAGGAGATAGGTGAAAGGTCCACGCCAGTCCACGCAGATGTTCTCGCGCAACACAAAGGTGTCCTCGTTGTATTGCATCACCTGGATGCGCGGGTCTTCGTTCTTCGCGGCAACAGCCGACCCATGGATCCATCGAAACCACAAGTTGCCCGGAGCCGCATCTTCGCAGCTGAAGTCGTGCTCCACCTCAGCCGCTGAGGGCTGGGGTAGACACGAATCGGTGTTCCGAGCTCCCGCAGGATTGAGTGGCTGAGACTCCCCCGCCCTGCCTCTTCGCCTGCCAGGCTGGTGAGGTGTTGCAGGCGCCGGGGGCGCGGATGTCATTTGCATCATGCTCCTTGCGAGCTGTGTCTGTAATCAAACTTTACGGTTCCAGAGAAAAGAATCTTTACCCAGGCCCGATCGGCTATTTAGTCGGGGGTGCATCCGTTGCAGCCGGCGCGGAAGGCATGACGGCGCCCGCCTTGATCCAGGCTTCTACCGTCGCGATGTCCGTGTCGGAGATCTTGGGCTTTGGATCAGGGGGCATATTCATCGGGTCATCTGCCGGACCTTCATGGCGGATCAGCTTCACCAACAGGCTCTGCCCAGGCTGTCCAGGCACGATGGCCGCCCCGTGATGGCCACCTTTCAACAGGTTCTCGCGTGTATCCATGTTCATTCCGCCACGATGGTTGCCAGCACCGTGACAGCGATAGCAATTCGCCTGAAAAATCGGTTGCACGCTCTCCGTGTAGTACGCGGGCTGGCCGGGGTTACTGGCAGCTTGCACTGAGACAGGATGCCTCCCTTCCAGCCCTGCCCCAAGAGAGAGAGCCACACCTAGAACTGGTAGCAACGTCCCAACCGCACTCAATCTGGTTCCCATTTACTTCTCCGTTTCCCTTTCCTTGTCATCTCGCATCTGCGGTCCCTCAGGCACCGGCTGCGTGCCATCACTTTTCTTCAACCAAAGTCGGGCTTGCCTCACCGATCTGGGGTGGTCGCTGCCCAGTTGCGACAGAGTAAAAGACCTCACCTGCCCGGCTCAGTACACGGTCGTTCCGAAAAATTAAACCGAGATCACGAGACAGGTTGATGCCTTCCAGCGTAACGGTCGCAAGTTGACCCGCCCGCAACTCATCCAGCACATTGATGCGGGGCAGAAAGCCGATGCCGAGCTGGGCAATGATCAGCTTCTTCAGCAATTCGTGCGAGTCCAGTTCCATCACAATCCGGGGCAGAACCTTGTGTTGCGTAAACAGCTGCTCAAGCTCCTTGCGACGCCTCTCCTGCTTGATCATGAGAAGACGCGCACTGTTCAGTTCTTCGATGGGAATCGTTTCCCTCGAGGCAAACGGATGCGCGACTGGAATCACCAGCACAAGTTCGTCGTGATGCACGACCTCCACGTACAGCCTGGAATCCTTCACAGGCAGGGAAACAACTCCAAAATCGACCTCGCGATTCAGGACCAACTCCATCGTCTGATTCCGAGGAGCGCGCACCACGGCCAGCGCCACGCGCGGGTGCTGTCGCTTGAACTTGCTGAAAAAAGTGGGCAGAACATAAAGGGCCGTCGAATCGTTCGCACTCACCGTTAACGTTCCCCGCGGAGAGCGCTCCAGGTCGCCCAGGGCCAGTTGCAGGTGATTGAGGCGCGTCATGGAATCTTCAGCGAAAGGCTCGAACAAGCGCCCAGCCGCGGTGAGCGTGACTTTGCCGCCGCCGCGTTCAAAAAGGCGATAGCCCAGAAACGTTTCAAGCGAACGAATCTGTGCCGAGACAGAGGGTTGAGTGACCGCCAGGCGATGCGCCGCCCGCGAAAAGCTCTTTTGCCGAGCAACCTCAAGAAAGGTCTTCAGTTGAGCAATATCCACGCGCAAACTCACTTCAGTAAGCGTTTTCGGATGAGCGCCGAAGTGTTGATGGAAGAAGGTCGCGTGACCTCGGAAGCAGGCCTTTGTCCTCTTGGCGCTATAGGAAGATCTAAGACGAACATAGCACGGTCGGCTCTTGATAGTTCAGCGGTAAAAGTCTCCCTCGTCTTCCAATCGGGAGAATAGGAAAAACCCATAGGCTCCGTTCTGGCCGACTGTCCTCTTTACGCTTTCTGAACCCTCGACAGAACGCGTTGCTCACACACGATGGCTCAGAAATCTCCGGTCCTCCCGCCCGTCCTTTCCCAAACGGAGTCACCCCAGGCTAGGACCGCACATCTGCTCCATACTTGCTCTGGGCCTTTGGTCTCGGTAGGTGAGCCTCTACACTGACTTGACCGGAATCTTCTGGGAACAGGAATCTTGTTCATGCTTCAGCTTCGCGTACGTCGGTTCATTGTTGCTCCTTGTTTATGCGCCTGCCTGCTGGCAGGTGCACAGGACAGCGGTGCCAAGGTAAAGACGAACCCACACACCAAGTCCAAACACGACGAGGATGACAAGAAGGCGCCCCCCGCAGCCGGCAGCACTTCATCGACGGAGGGTAAGAGCGCAGATAGTAAGGAACAGACCGCCTACGCCTTCGGGCTGCCAACCATGGACGGCAAGAACCTTCCCTTGAGTGAGTACAAGGGCAAAGTCCTCCTGGTGGTGAACCTTGGCAGGCAGTCCACGTACGCTGCGCAGTTACCCGCGCTGCAGAAGCTCAGTGAGACGTTCAAGGACAAGGGGCTGGTCGTTCTGGGTGTACCCTCCAACGACTTCGGAAACGCAGAGCCTGGCACACCGGCTGACGTAGCCAAGTATTACGCGGGCGCGAAGGTGAATTTTCCCGTAATGCAGCTCTCCAGCCTGTCCGGTGTGCACGAACTCCCTCTTTTCAGCTATCTCTCCAAGAACAAGGCGGTCGAGAACGATGGCCTGCATTGGAATTACACGAAGTTCCTGGTGGATCGCACAGGCAAGGTGATTCTCTGCTTTCCTCCCGACGTCGCCCCGGACTCGCTCGCCATGTTAGCCACAGTTCAGGAAGTTCTCGACGGAACATGGAAGCCAAAGAAAGCTGAGGGACATGACAAAGCGCCCACAGAGGATGACGACGATGAGTAATCGTATGGGTTCGGCATCGAGCCCGACGCATGCAAGAGCGAACCTGGAAGGCTCGCACTCTTCAGCCCAGGGATTTCAGGTACGCACGCCAGCCACCAAAGCCTGTGATCTCGGTTGCATCGGCTACTCCGGCCGGCTCAACAAGAAAGCCTTTCACCAGTTCACCATCCTCTAATCGCAGAGTTCCGATAACCAGCGGTTGGGGAACTCCTTCCACGAACGAACCCACGGTGTCGGCTGGCAGTGCCCATATTTCGACCTCGATGCCCGGTCCTTCGAAGCCGGGAGTCCACACCAGCCCCGGTTTTGCGGGCACTGTGCCCTTGAGGGCGTAAAAACGATAATCAGGGTGGGTGCGACAGGATCGAACGAGCCGGCCGCGCCTCTGGGTCAGTTGCCAGTTGAGCGCCTGTCCGGACAGGTGTGCCCCCACGACAGCCATCAATTGGCACCCATGGGGAACCGCGGGTCTACGTATCGCTGCCGTATTTGCCAAGGGCCGACCGGATCCTCCCAGGGTATGTCCTAACTTTCTGTGCAGACCATCCGCAAGCACGAGCAGTGCGGCGTCCGAGAATGCAGGGCCGATCAGGCTCACGCCGAACGGAAGACCGTCTGGACGCATTCCCGCAGGCACCGCCACCGCAGCCAGATCCAGGAGGTTTACGAAGTTCGTATAGGTTCCCAGTTGGCTGTTGCGCTCTATGGGTGCTGCGGCAATCTCCGCGTGCGTGAAGGTTCGCGGCGCGGTCGGCAGCAGGAGCACATCAACCATGTTCCACGTCGGAGCAGTTTCTCGGAGCAACATTTCAAGCTCATAGCAACCCTCAAACGCCTGCGCAGCCGTGTACTTCGTCGCTCCGCCGATGATCTTGGCGACCGTAGGCTCCATCTCGGTCGCGTGGTGATCATAGAAGCCTGCAATGGCGGCGTATCGCTCGGCGACCCACGGTCCCTGGTACAGCAGCTTCGCCGTCCTTAGGAACGGCTCGATGTCAATCTCATGGATTTCCGCCCCTGTACTTTGTGCTGCCTCGATGGCCTGTTGGTAAAGCGTCCCGTTCCATGGATCGCCGAAGAACTCGCGATCGGACGCCTTCAGGACGCCAATCCTGATCTTGCCGTCTCCGAAAGGGGTCGGTGACCAGGGTGCCGCTCCATCTCCCGGCCGTGTTACTCGTGAGTAGGCATCGGCCGCATCGAAGCCAGCCGCCACATCGAGCACGCGTGCGGCGTCGCTTGCTGTTTCCGCAAAGATGCTTACGCAGTCCAGCGTTCGGCACGCCGGCACAACTCCCGTCGTGCTCACCACGCCCCGCGTCGGCTTCAACCCGATCAGGTTGTTGAACATCGCGGGCACGCGGCCCGATCCAGCCGTATCGGTACCCAGCGCAAAGCTCACAAGACCCTTGGCGGTAGCCACCGCAGACCCGGAACTGGATCCCCCTGAGATGTAGTCCGCGTTGAACGCGCTGGAACACGCGCCATACGGAGAGCGCGTTCCCACCAGTCCGGTCGCGAACTGATCCATGTTGGTCTTCCCAATCAGAATCGCGCCGGCAGCTTCCAGCCGCGCCACCACACTGGCGCTCCGTTCGGGGGTATACGCAAACGCTGGGCACCCCGCAGTCGTGGGCAGCCCTGCAACGTCCATATTGTCTTTCACGGCAAACGGAACGCCAAACAGAGGCAGCTTTGACCTGTCTTCTGAAGCAAGCTGCCTTGCGCGGGCGAGTGCCTGCTCTCGGGGCACCACGCTGATCCAGACCGGATGCAGCCCGCTTTTCCCGATCTCATCGAAAATGGCGGCAATCACCTCTGCCGGCGTGCGCTGCCCGGTGGAATACGCCCCCTGCAAACTTGCTATATCCATTCCCGCTCCCTCTGAAATCTCCTGCAACCTAGGGCCGCACCGCAACCAGAAGCTGACCACTTTGGGCCAGCGAACCTACCGCGCAGTACACCTCTTCCACGGTTCCTGCGACGGAGGACTGGATGGCTATTTCGGTCTTCATTGCGTCCAGCACCACCAATTTGTCCCCGACCTCTACCTGTTGCCCCGGTGAAACCAAAATCTGGAAGACACTCGCCGTCATGGGCGAACTGATACCTTCACAACCGGCCGGAACCGCAAGGGCATCTCCTTCCTGCGGGATCTCTTCCGGCTCCACAATCGTCATCTGGCCCGCAGCGATCCAGCGTTCACGCTCCCCGTCGAACGCCGCCTTGGCATGCTGCTTGAAGGCAGCAGCCTCCTCCTTGATCGACTCGAGAAAGGCTCGGTACTCCCGCAAATTGAATGTGGTTTCTTCGATCCTCAGCGGGTACAGCCCATGCGGAAACTTCTCGCGTGCATCCAGCAACTCCTCAGCACTCACCGGGAAAAAACGAAGCTGGTCAAAGAATCGCAGGGACCAGGGCTTGCCCTGAACGAACACCGGCGTGGTCTTCCAGGCATTCCATACCTGGATTGTCCGGCCCACCAATTGATAGCCACCCGGGCCTTCCATCCCGTAAATACAGAGGTACGCACCACCGATGCCGACCGCGTTCTCAGGTGTCCATGTGCGCGCTGGATTGTATTTCGTGGTCACAAGCCGGTGTCGCGGGTCCATCGGTGTCGCAACAGGGGCTCCCAGGTACACGTCCCCCAGACCCAGCACCAGATAACTCGCCTCGAACACGATGCAATACACGTCCTCAGTTGAATTGAGTCCGTTGATCCTTCGGATGAACTCGATATTCGAGGGACACCAGGGCGCATCCGGACGTACGGCCTGCATGTACTTCAGCTGTGCTGCCTTGGCCTGCGGGTCATCCCAGCTCAGAGGCATGTGCACGATGCGTGAAGGCACCGTCACGTCCTCTGGTGGCGGCAAGGTCCTGTCCAGGTGCTCCAGCGTGTCCATGAGCTGCAGCCGCGGCAACACCAGGCTATCGAAGTGAACATGCAGTGAGCGGACCCCTGGAGTGATGTCGATGATGCCAGGCAGACTCGCCTTTCGGAGTTGCTGCTCCAGCGCGTGAACGCGAAAGCGCAACACCAGGTCCAGCGTCATCTCGCCATACTCGACCAGCAAATATCGGTCCCCATCAGCGCGAAAGACCATGGTCTCCGCGCTATCAGTTACGGTGCGCAGGACGGCGGGTTCCAGGCCAGGCATCTCGGGCAAGACCGGTGGTGGAGTAGCGAACGCCTCCAGCAACGCGTTCTGCTGCGCCTCCATCGCGTTGGCCTGCTCCAGCGTGACGCGCTGGAAGCCAACCAGGTCGCCGGCCTTCAACTGGCCCAGCTTCCACAGCTCCGCCTGCACGATCACTGCAGGACATACGAAGCCGCCCAGAGAAGGCCCGTCCGGGCCCAGCAGGATCGGCATGTCGCCCGTAAAGTCGACAGCTCCGATGGCATAAGCGTTGTCGTGGAGATTTGACGGATGCAGTCCAGCCTCGCCTCCATCAGGACGTGCCCATCTGGGCTTGGGGCCGACCAGCCGTACGCCGGTGCGATCGCTCTGGTAGTGCACCTTCCAATCCGTCGCAAACAGCATCTCGATGTCCTCATCGAGAAAGAAGTCAGGCGCGACATGCGGACCAAACAGCACACCAATGCGCCAGCTCCTCGTCAGCTCCGGTTGCCACTCCCTTGGCAGGATCGCTGGCTCCTGCGGCGCCACATCTCCTTGGCCTAGATGCAGCACATCTCCGGTCCGCAACGTGCGGCCGTTGGAGCCACCGAAACCACCGAGAATGAATGTGCCGCGACTGCCAAGGTACGGCTGCGCATCGATGCCGCCTCGCAGGGCCAGGTATGCCCGCACGCCAGCGCCCAATGCCGCACCCAGAGAGAGCACACTGCCGGCACGCGCCGGCACGGCCTTCCACCGTTCTATCGACTGCCCGTCAAGTCTCGCGCCCATGTCTGCGCCGGTGAGCGCAATCATTGTGTCGGCACTGAAGCGCAGCCTTGAACCGATAGAGGTCATCTCCAGCCCAGCCGCATTGTCTGAGTTGCCGACCAGTCGGTTTGCCAGGCGAAAGTTGTAGTGATCCATCGGCCCTGAAGGTGGCACGCCGACGTTCCAATACCCCACGCGTCCCGGATAGTCCTGCACGGTCGTCTGCGTTCCACCCTCAAGCACATCGACTGCGTTCCGCAGCGGCCGAAAACTTCCCAGAAACGCCGTGGTCACCTTGCCTGCCTGAAATGCCTCGGACGCAACCACCTCACGCAGGTACCTTAGGTTCGTCTCTGTGCCATCGATGGCACAGTCGGCTAAGGCTTCCCGCATGCGCGACAATGCCTCCGCGCGATCCCGCCCCGTAACGATGATCTTCGCGATCATTGGGTCGTAATACGGCGTGATGGTGGCGTTCGACTCTACCGCCGTCTCGACACGCGCCAACTCCGGCGAGGGAAAGTGCACCAGCGTCAGCTTGCCTGGGGTGGGCTGGAAGGCCTGCGCGGGATCCTCGGCATACACGCGGGCTTCGATCGACGCGCCTTTTGGCTTAATGTCGAAGCTGGCCAGCGGATCCAACTCACCTGCAGCCTGCCGAATCATCCATTCCACAAGATCCAGCCCGGTGACCTGCTCCGTGACACCATGCTCCACCTGAAGCCGTGTATTCATCTCAAGAAAGTAGAACTTGCCCGTGTCGTCGTCGTAGATGAACTCCACGGTGCCCACAGAAGCGTAGTTCACAGCCTTTCCCAGCAGAACGGCAGCCTGGAAGTGTTGTTGGCGCGTCTCGTCCGTCAACCCGGGGGCGGGCGTCTCCTCAAGCACTTTCTGATTGCGCCGTTGTGCAGAGCAATCACGCTCTCCGAGCGCCAGAACCTCGCCCTGACCATCACCGAAGATCTGTACCTCGATGTGACGGGCCCGCTCGACAAACTTCTCCAGGTACACACCGCTGTCACCGAAGTTGGCCTTGCTTAACCGCAGGACTGATTCATACGTCCCGCTTAGCTCTTCGGCAGACCGGCAGACCCGCATTCCAATGCCACCACCGCCCCCCGAGCTCTTCAACATCACCGGATACCCTAGGTTGTCCGCTTGCTGCAGCGCGTCAGCAAGCGACCGCAAAAGCCCGGTTCCCGGCAGTAGCGGGACGCTGCAACGCTGAGCTGTCGCCCGCGCGGTGTGCTTCAGGGCAAACGCTTCGATGTTGCCCGGCGAGGGTCCGATGAACGTGATGCCACGCGCCGCGCAGGCACGGGCGAACTCCACATTCTCGCTCAGGAAGCCATACCCGGGATGGACCGCCTCGGCACCGGTCTCTTCGCAGGCTTGCAGGATTTTCTCTACGGAGAGATAACTCTCCGCGGCCGGCGCTGGCCCCAAGAGAACAGCCTCGTCCGCCTGGAGAACATGCAGCGAACTGCGATCCGCCTCGGAGTAAACTGCTACCGAACTGACGCCCATGCGGCGCAACGTACGTTCAATCCGGCACGCTATCGCGCCTCGATTAGCA
>CAXTGN010000007.1:19895-30337 GCA_964243455.1 uncultured Acidobacteriaceae bacterium | reverse complement strand
CAACTCAGGCCAGCGCCGGACAACCAAAACCGCGGCCTACAGCCGACGCTTACAGAGGCCGGGTGCGCGTTCCGCAGGACACCGCCCGCACGCCAGCAGAGCCGGTGCTGGTCCAGGACGGCAAGCTCCCCAAGCTGCGATGAGCAGTGGCCACCTTGCACGGCGCTGCGGGCGCTGGGCCTACGAGCGGCCGGTGACCAGGTTGAACAATCCAAGGAAGCCAAAGGTGCCACCGACGAAGACGATGGTGACCATGAGCGCGTTCAGCAGGAAGTTCACCACGCTGAACATGGGCCGGGCCGCGTCGGAGCCTGGCAGGCTCGTGACAGCCTCCTGCGCCGCACCAAGTCCAGGAATGCTCGCGCGGATGTTGCAGCCGAGTTCGCCGACTAGGTAGCGCGAGCGTTCCAGTTCCACGACGCTCAGCTTCTCCTTACGGGGTACCCCCTCATGCTCCCTACACCGGACAACTTGGCTAGCTCTACCTACACTTGCCGGCAGGCGCCTACGCGGACGCGTGCAGAGTCCGCGCGAACAGCGCCGACGCCCAGCCGATCGCCTGCAGGAACAGCGCGGGGTCGTAGCGTGGGCCCTCGTCGCGCAGGAACGCGTGGGCGGCGTTGACCTCGTGCCACTCGTAGTTCGCGCCGACCTCCTCCAGGCGTTCGCGGATCGCCTGCCGGCCGGCGAACGGCACATGCGGGTCTTGCCGCTCCCAGACGAACAGCGTCTCGGCCCGCAGCTCGGCCATGCGCGCCAAGCTGTCGTCCGACCGCCCGGCCCCGAGTGTGCCGGAGTGGATATCCGTCGCGTAGAAGCATGCAGCCGCCAGCACGGACGGATCGAGCGCCGCGCGAAACGCGAGGTGCCCGCCGAGGCACACGCCGGCGGTCGCGAGCGCGCCGGTGCAGGCCGGGTGGCCCGCGAGCCAGGCGAGCGCCGCCTTCGCGTCGGTGTCGAATGCCGCAACGGTCTTCTCGACCTTCAGCGCGTTGCCTCGCCCGGTGCCTTCCGCGTCGTAGGCCAGCACGGTCCCGGCTGGCTCGTGCTCGTGATACACTTCCGGCACGCCCACCACATGGCCGAGGCCCGCGAAGACGGCGGCGAGGTGGCGGATCGGGGCGGTTACCTGATAAATCTCAGAGAACAGCAGCACGCCTGGAAACCGACCTTCAACTGCTGGCCGCAGCACATGGACCCGCATCTCGCCCGAGCCGGGGACGGCGATATCGGCCGCCTCGTCGATCCGGATGATCAACGACAAAACCTCTCAGCCAATGCCGACCGGCTCCCGCCTGGCGACGTGGACGTGGGCCTGCGCGTTGGCTTTGCACTCGATGCGCCGCACGCGTAGCTCGGTCTCGGTCGCGAGCGACTTCACCACCGTGATCTTCTCAAGCGCGGCCAGCCAATTTCGATACAGCGACGTGCCGTCGTCCCGGTCGCCCTGCCGCCTGATCTCCTCGGCGACGGTCGCGACCCATTCCGGCCAGGTGAAGCGTCCGGCCTTGTGGAGCGAGACGACGACCGCAAAAACCTGCGCCTCCCACGGCTCGCGGAACGCAGGCCCACCGTCGTCCGCGGGGAGCGGCGGAACCGCGTCAGGCGGGCTCGACATAGTCCTCGAACAGGTCGAGATACAGCGTGTCGTGCGGCGAGGCTCCGGCACCCCACAGGTCGCTTGCCTTGAAGCGGACGCCGTAGACGTGCTGCGGCTTGTGGCCTTGCCCGTGCGCGTTGGTGTCGTTGAAGCAGAACGCGCCGCGGTCAGCCTCGACCGTGCCGACCTTGCCGCGCACGTAACGGGGCAGGCGGGTGTGCGTCGCGGGGTTGATGTTCAGCGCGCGCACCCTGTCGCCGACTGCGAACTTCGGCGCCGCCGCCTCCGGCATCCTCGCCGAGGCGCCGGTGGCAATCAGGCCGGGAACGTTTTCAGGCAGCAGCGCCGGCATCACGCGGGCTCCTTGGCAAGCTGGTCCATCCGCACCTCGATCTCCGCCTCTGAGAGCGTGCCGCGCTCCACCAGCAGGCCCTCGATGGCGTGCAGCCAGTGCGCGTAGTAGCCGGACGAGAGGTACTCCGCCGGCGCCATCTTCTCGATCTCGTGGCGGAACTCGTCGACGTTGAAGCAGCCGGCGGCGAAAGTCGTGACGAACAGGCCGAATACCGTCCGCTCCCAGTCCTCGTGGAACACCGGCTCGTTCGGCTCGGGGTTGATCGAACCCATGCCGTGCATGCCGCCGAGGTCGTGCACTCCGTTCATCGAGCCTCTCCCCCTCAAGCGGCCGGCTTGCCGACGCCGATCATCGAGTCTCGCGTCACTAACGCCGCGAGCGCCGTCTCGTCCAGCCCCTCGGTGCCCGGCGGGCGCTCCGGCAGCACGAGGTAGCGCAGCTCGGCGTTGCTGTCCCACACGCGCACTTCCATCTCCGGGGCCACGTCGAGGCCGAACTCCACCAATACGCCGCGCGGGTCCATCACCGCGCGCGCCCGGTATGGCGCCGACTTGTACCAGTTGGGCGGCAGCCCGAGCGTTGGCCACGGGTAGCAGGAGCAAAGCGTGCAGACGACCAGGTTGTGCACGTCAGACGTGTTCTCGACGACCACCATGTCCTCGCCCTGCACGCCGCTGAAGCCGAGCTCGGCGATTGCCGAAGTGGCGTCGGCAAGCAGGCGCGCCTTGTACTCGGGGTCGGTCCAGGCCTTCGCCACCACCTGCGCGCCATTGCGCGGCCCGATCTTGTTCTCGTAGGTCTCGACGATGGCGGCCAGCGCTGCGGGCTCCACCAGGCCCTTTTCGACCAGCAGGCTCTCGATCGCGCGGACCCGCAGGGCCATATCGTCACTGGTGTCTGCCATCGTTCAGGCCCCCCGCTGGATCGTCTGCCAATCGACGCCTCGCTCGAACGCGCCGGCGGCGGCGTAGATGGTCTCCTCGTCGTGCATACGGCCGATCAGCATCGCGCCAACCGGCAGCGCGTCCACGAGGCCGCACGGCAGGCTCATCGCCGGGTGGTGCGTGCAGTCGAACGGCGCGGTGTTGGCGATCATCTCGAGCCCGCGCTGGATGATCTCGCCGGTGGACGCGTCGGGACCCGGCAGCTTGGTCGCCGGCATCGGCAGGGTCGGCATCAGCAGCAGGTCGTAACTTGACAGCACCGAGTCGTAGGCGGCGCGCAGCCGGCGCACCAGGTTTTGCGCCTTCGCGTAGTAGTGGCCGCGATGCCGCGTAACCATCAGGTGGCCGAGCAGCATGGTGTTCTTCAGCGTGTCCGACAGCTCGTCCGCACGGCTGCGCCAACTGCTGTGCGCATCGAGCAGCGAATTCACGTACAGTCCCTGCCAGTTGAAGCCGAAGCCGTTGCCCTGCATCATCTGCATGGTTGCGCCCTCCGCCCCGATCGGCAGCCAGATCGCAAGGCCCAGCGCGTGCAGCGGGATCGAGACGCGCTCCACGGTGGCGCCGAGGCTGCGGAACCGCTCGCCCGCCTCGCGCACGATGGCGTCGCTCGCCTCCGACGAGTTTGCGTGGCCGAAGCCTTCGTCGACCATCGCGATGCGCAGGCCCTTGGCGCCCCGCTGCAGCGCGTCGCGATACGGCTTGGACTGGCCGCCATACTGGCGCGGGTCGAGGCCGTCGGGGCCGGCCAGCACTTCGAGCAGCAGCGCGTTGTCCTCGACTGTGCCGGTCATCGGGCCGGTGTGGTCGAGCGTCAGCTCGATCGGCATGATGCCGGTGTAGGGCACAAGGCCGTGCGTCGGCTTCATGCCGTAGATGCCGCACCAGCCGGCCGGCATGCGGATTGATCCGCCCTGGTCGCCGCCGAGCGCCATCGGCACCTCGCCGGCGGCCACGACGGCTGCGCTGCCCGAGGACGAGCCGCCGGCGGAGTAGCCCATCTTGCGCGGGTTGTGGACGACGCCGCTACTGGACGTGTGCGAGCCGCCGGAGAAGCAGAACGACTCGCACACCGTCTTGCCGGCGATCGTGCCGCCGGCGTCGAGGATGCGCGTCACCACGGTCGCGTCCACGTCTGGCACGTAGCCCTCGAGCGTGGAGGAGCCGTTCATCATCGGCACGCCGGCAACCAGCGTGTTGTCCTTGATCGCGACGGACTTGCCTTTCAGCTTGCCGGACTTCGCGCCCTCGATGTGCGTCTTCACGTACCAGGCACCGTACTTGTTCTCGGCCGCCGAGGGGCGCACGCCGGGTGAGCGCGGATACGTCACCGCGGGAAGCTCGTCCGGCATCTGATCCACGAGGTTGTAGGCAGCGATCCCGCCGACCAACGCCGCCTGGTGCTGCGCCATGTCGTCGTCGCCGAACGTCATGCCGAGTTCTGCCGCGACCTCGCGCAACTGGTCGATGGAGGGAAGCTTGAGCGTTCCGAGCGGCATGCGTGCCCTCTCCTCGTGATGTCGCTTACGATGCTACCGACAGGCAGGATGCGGGCGCAACTGTTTCAGACAGCGACGCAGCGGGCGAGGCCGGCGGCGAACTCCGCCCGGTCGAGGTTGCGGCCGATGACGACGAACTGCGAGACGCGCGCCTCGCCGGGCACCCAGGCGCGGTCAGGGCGCATCTTCGTCAGCATGCGGACGCTCTGGAACACCACGCGCTCGTCGAAGCCTGCGGCATTGAAAATCCCCTTCGTGCGGAACAGGTCGTTTCCCCTACGCTGCGCCATCTCCTTCATCCACAGCGCGAACCGGTCGATGTCGATCGGCGCGTCCTCATGCAGCACGAAGGAACCGATCGCGGTATCATGCTCGTGCTCGTGGTCGCCGAGGAACTCGGGATCGACGTCGAGCTTCTGCGCGAGGTCGAAGGCGCCAACGTCCAGCACGAGGCCGACGTCGACCTCCGAATTCACGGTGCGGTGGATCGCCGCCAACGGGTTGAGCCGACGGACGCGCGCCTCGGCAGCAGCGGCCTGCTCCGGGCTGACAAGATCCATCTTGTTGATCAGCACGATGTCGGAGAACGCCACCTGCTCGACCGCCTCGTCGCACTGGTCGAGGTTCGCCTCGAGGTTCACGGCGTCGACGACGGTTACGAAGGCGTCGAGGCGGATGTTTGCCTTCACCTCGTCCGAGACGAAGAAGGTCGAGGCAACGGGCGCGGGGTCGGCGAGGCCCGTGGTCTCGATCAGGATGCCGTCGAGCGTGCCGGCGCGGCGCTGCAGCCGGTCCAGCGTCTCGACCAGGTCGCCGCGGACGGTGCAGCACAAGCAGCCGTTGTTGAACTCGAGCAGCTCCGCTTGCTCGTCGTGCACCACCAACTGGCCGTCGATGCTGACCTCGCCGAACTCGTTCACGATCACCGCGAGCCTACGGCCATGTCGCTCGGTCAGGATGCGGTTGATCAGCGTCGTCTTCCCAGCGCCGAGGAAGCCGGTCACCACGGTCGCCGGAATGCGGCGGTCGGCCTTGCGTTCGACGGTCATTTGGAGCCGATCCTCCGTCGCATGGCTGGAGCGCAATGAGCCCTGGCGCGGCTGGAGCGTCAAGAGGGATTACGGTTCTGTGTAAGTAGCACGCGGTTTGTCCGGTTTAGGCAGCAATCGATCTGGCGTGGTTCAGAACCCGCTCTTTTTAGATTATAGAAGGCGTACGGAAACCGCCGACCTGTGAGGATCAGATTTCGGCGGGAAGGGTACTCTATGCGGGAGGCGGCGAGCCTCCCCGGGTCAAGCTCGCTGGGGCTGAAGCGGCCCCAGGCCCTGCACTTTCCACCCCTAATGCGACATGGCAGGGCGGGCTGCGGCTTTGCCTGCGGCGGGATCGAGGCGGCCGTTGAGCACCTCGGCTGGCGTGCGGTAGCCCAAGCACCGCCGCGGCGTGGCGTTGAACCGGTCGGCGAGTGCCTGCAGGCTCTCAGCCATGAGCCGCTCCGCCGGCACATCTGAGGGCAGATAGCGCCGCAGCCGCCCGTTGGCGTTCTCCACAGCGCCCTTCTGCCAAGGGCTGCGCGGGTCGCAGAAGTAGCTTGTCGTGCCCAGGCCGCGGTCCAGGGCAGGGTGGCCCATGAACTCAAACCCGCGGTCGAACGTCACGGTCTGATGCAGAAACGTATCCAGGCCGCCCAGCGCCGCGCCGATGCGCTCAGCCACGCCCGCCGGCCGGCGGTCCGGGTTGGCCAGCAGCACCCGGAAGCGGCTGCGCCGCTCCAGCAGGGTCGTCACGTTGGCGTTGCCGCCGTCCCGGGCAAACACCAGCAGATCGCCCTCCCAATGGCCAAAACCCTCCCTGGTGGCCACCTCTGCCGGCCGGCACGCAATGCCGCGCTCCAGCGGAATGCGATGCCCGCGGGGCCGGCGGCCATGCCGTGTTCCGCGCCGACGCCGTGCCCGGGGCAGGCACAGGTAGAGCTGCTCCGTGCGCCCTGCAGGGCCATACACGTGGCGGTAGATCGTCTCGTGGCACAGCCGCCCGACTGCTTCCCCGTCTGCCCCTCTTGCTTCGTCCAGCCGGAGCCGGCCAGCAATCTGCTGCGGCGACCAGCCAGCCCGCAGCCGGTCCACGACATGGGCGAGCAGGTCCGCATGTCGCGCCAGCTTGGCCAAACGGCGCCGCCGGGCAAGGGCCTGGTCCTGCGCGGTCACGGGGTAGTAGCCGGGCATGTCGCGCCGGCGGTCCCGGGTGGCATCGGGGTCGCGGAAACGGTTGCGCGCCAGCTCGCGGTGAATGGTCAAACGATGCCGGCCCAGCCGGGACGCGATCTCCGCCAACAGCACGCGCGCCTCCCGGAGCCGGAACAAGGACCGTCGCTCATCAAGCCCCAAATGGCCGAAGCCATTTGCCGCCATGCCTGTCTCCGATTGCCAAACACCTGAAAAGAGGGGTTGTCGCACTTCAGGATAGAACGCACCGCCTCACGCAGCCAGATCGGCAACTGTTCTTTCTGCAACGAGGTCAGTCTTCTGCCGTCCAAACCGGGAAGGTTGGCTCTACGCGAAGAGCGGGAGAGCCACAACTTTGCATGCTCCCTTCGCCATCTGGCAAGCGGCATGTCATGCTGCCTGCCGCACGTCGTGGGACACCCCTGCAATGCAACGCCGCAAGTTTGCCTCCAAGGCAGCGCTCGGCCTGGGCTGGGCCGCCTCTCCCGCTCGCGGCCCGGCCGCGGCGCAGGATGCGCCCCGGCCCGCAACCCTGGGCGGCGCCATCACCGACGTGCCCGGCGTGCAGGTCGGCCACTTCACGGACCCCCGCCGCCCGACCGGCTGCACCGTGATCCTGACCGGGGACGGCGCCGTGGCCGGCGTGGACGTGCGGGGCGCCGCGCCGGGCACGCGCGAAACCGACCTGCTCGACCCGGGCAACCTCGTCGAGCAGGTGCATGCCATCCTGCTGTCTGGCGGCAGCGCCTTCGGCCTGGACGCGGCGGGCGGCGTCATGCGCTGGCTGGAGGAGCACGGCGTCGGCTATCCCGCCGGCCCGGCGCGCGTGCCCATCGTGCCCGCCGCCATCCTGTTCGACCTCGGCGTGGGCGACCCGACCGTCCGGCCCGACGCCGCCGCGGGCTACGCGGCGTGCGAGGCGGCTCGTGCGGAGGCCCCGGCGGAAGGCTCGTTCGGCGCCGGGGCAGGCGCCACGGTTGGCAAGCTGTTCGGGATGGGGCGCGCGGTGAAGGGCGGCATCGGCACAGCGTCGGCCAGAGTGGGCGGGGTCACGGTCGGCGCCCTCGTGGCGGTGAACGCCGTGGGCGACGTGATTGACCCTGCCTCGGGCCGGGTCGTTGCGGGCGCCCGCACTCCTGACGGCCGGCGCGGGCCGGGCGCGGCCGAGGCCGTCCTGCGCGGGGACGTGCCGCCCGCCCTGCAGGCGGGAATGGCGACCACTATCGGCGTGGTGGCCACTGACGCCCGCCTCACCAAGGCGCAGGCGCGCAAGCTGGCGGGGATGGCTCATGACGGCCTGGCGCGGACCATTGAGCCGTCGCACACCCTATGGGACGGGGACACCCTGTTCGCGCTGGCCACCGGCCGTAGCGGACTGCCCGGCAACATGATGACGCTGGGCCTGCTGGCGGCCCGGGTCACGGCGTCGGCCGTGCTGCGCGCCGTGCTCGCGGCCAAGGGCATCCGCGGCCCCGGGCTGCCAAACGTGCCGGCGGCGTCGGACTTGGAATGACGGACCTGCCCACCCCCGCGCCGGACGGATTGGATGTGCCCTCGCCAGCATTCCCCTGTCCACGGGGACGGCGGGTGCGGCCGGGTGACGGTCGTCCAAGTCAAGGCGCACGGACCCTAGTGTGGGGGCTGGGACCTTGCCCGCCACGCTGCACGCGCTGACCCCGGACATCGCCGCGCGCTTCGCGGCCATCGCGCTCGGGCACGTCACGCGCGAGTATCCGAACAAGCCGGATCACACCCTGGCCGGGCCGGGGGACGCCCGCACCCCTTCGTCGCTTCACCCGGTCTTTTACGGCAGCTACGACTGGCACTCCTGCGTGCACGGCTACTGGCTGCTGGCCCGGCTGCTGCGGCTGTTCCCGGCCATGCCGCGGGCTGCCGACATCCGGACGCTGTTCGACCGGCACCTGGTCCCGGAGAAGGTCGCGGCCGAGTGCGAGTACCTGGCCGCGCCCACGGCACGCGGCTTCAAGCGGCCCTACGGCTGGGCCTGGCTGCTGAAGCTGGCGGACGAGCTGGGCCGGCTGCCGGACGGGCGCTGGTCGGCGGCGCTGGCCCCCCTTGCGGACGCCTTCGCCGAGCGCTTCCGCGGCTTCCTGCCCATCGCGCCCTACCCGGTGCGGGTCGGCACCCACTTCAACACCGCGTTCGGGCTTCGCATGGCCGCCGACTACGCCGAGGGCCGGGAGGACACCGCCCTGCTTTCGCTGCTGGCGCAGACCAGCGAGCGCTGGTACGGCGCCGACGCGGACTGCCCGGCCTGGGGCGAGCCGGGCGGGGACGACTTCCTGTCCTCCGCGCTGATCGAGGCCGAGTGCATGAGGCGCCTGCTCCCGCCCGGCCGCTTTCTGCCCTGGTTCGGGCGCTTCCTGCCGCGGCTGGCCGGGCAGCAGCCGGCGGCGCTGTTTGCGCCGGCCGTCCTCACCGACCGCAGCGACGGCAAGATCGCCCACCTCGACGGCCTGAACCTCAGCCGCGCCTGGTGCTTCCGCGCCCTGGCCGGCGCGCTCCCGCCGGGCGACGCCAGCGCCGGCGTCATGCGCGACGCGGCGGAACGGCACCTGGATGCCAGCATGTCCCATGTGTCCGGGGACTACATGGGGGAGCACTGGCTCGCGAGCTTCGCTCTGCTGGCGTTGGAGGCGTGAGGAGTGTTCCGGCCTACAACGGTGGCCTGCCTGCTAGCACTGCTCCTGGCAGCCTGACCGGCGTCCGCGCAGGCCGACACCCGCGCGGTGCTGTCCGGCCGGTACCGTCAACTTGATGGCTGGCCGGCTTGCAGGATGCGGCTGAGCTGGGTAGCCGGACGGGAGGGACGATACCGTGCGCTGTGCCCAGCTACGCCGGCTACCGCTTCCCGGCTTAGGTCATCAGCTACGCCGTTTGGCTCCCCTTCCGCTTCCCGCTCAGCCTGCGCATGGTGGATGAGTTGCTGGCCGTGCGCGGCATCGCGGTCAGTTATGGTTGAGACGCAACGCGGATCAACGGGCGCCAGTGGGCGCTGAGGTTCGGCCAGACGTTCGCAAATCAGATCCGCCGCAGGCTACCTACAGTTGGCGACAAGTGGGACTTCGACGGTGCATCACGAACACAGTTCCTAAGTTGGAGCTGTGGAGTTATACCAACCGCCTTCTGCTCGGACTGCTCTCCGTCATTGCGAGGAGCGCCGCGACGCGGCATAGGGAGCCGAGAGGACTGCGCTGGCGGCTTCTGGATTGCCACGCCGCAAGCCGGCTCGCAATGACGGTGCGATATCGTAAGGGTCACAGCGGATGGCCATTGGTATAATACCAAACGCCCTACGCTTTGACCGTTTTGGTCCAGGGCGTGGTTGCGAGGGAGCGGATGCGGTCTGGGGCATCCATGAGCCAGGTCCAGGCGGCGCAGCAGCGGTCGACAATGTCCGTCCATCGTCTTCGATGGATGGTGTCGTAGGTGTCGAACACGCTGTTGCTGAGCGTGTTGGCACGCAGGTACTCCCAGGTGTTTCCGACCGGGTTCAGCTCGGGGCTGTAGGGGGGTAGGCGCAGCAGGCTGATGTTGTCTGGCACGCGCAGGCGCCCGCCGGTCTTGTGCCAGCCCGCGCCGTCGCAGATCAGCAGGGCATGGGCGCCGGGGGTGACATGGCGGCTGATCTCGGCCAGGTGCAGGGTCATGGCATGGGTGTTGGCGCGCGGCAGCACGAGGCCGGCGCCCACGGCGCCGAACAGGTAGGCCCACTCGCGGCGTAGGTCCTTCAGGGCACGCGGTCAGGGCACGCGGCCGGCTGCCCCGCTCCGCCCACACGTAGGTGAGCGTGCCCTG
>CAXTGN010000007.1:0-19795 GCA_964243455.1 uncultured Acidobacteriaceae bacterium | reverse complement strand
CGGTGAGCGTGCCCTGCGGTGAGCGTGCCCTGCGGTGAGCGTGCCCTGCGGTGAGCGTGCCCTGCGGTGAGTGTGCCCTGCTGCCCGACCCTGGCTTCATCCTTACATGAGGGTTCGGCTGTCAACGGCGTTTTTACATGTGCGGCTCCGTGTTGGGTCAAAGCGGGGTTCGGCAAGGCTGTTGGGTCCGGGGCGGTCCTGCATCGCAGCGACGGCTGCGTCACCTTACATGCGGTCGGGCCAACGGCGTGGTCCCGCACCAGGATGCCTCATGCACGAGGCGTGGCCCCGGTGAGACGCGACCCACCTGAAACGCGGCGGCTCTGCAGCCACCATAGAAGAAGACGGTCGCGCTCCGTATCGCCGCGGGCGGTGATGCCGCCTGCGGCAATCCTGTCGGCTTACGCCCCGGCCGAGGCGTCCACCCTGATCTCGATGCCCTCCGGCAGCACGCCGGTTTCGACATAGCGCCAGAGCGCAATCAGCAGCTTCCTGGCCATGGCCACGATGGCGATCCGGCGCGTGCGCCCCTGCAGCGTGCCGACGCGCTCGCGGAACCAAGCGGCCAGCGCACTGCCGGGCTGGTAGCGCAGCCACAGCCAGGCGAGCTGGATCAGCGTCGTGCGGGCCCGCGGGTTGCCCGCCCGGCTGATGCTCCGGTCACGGTCCATGCCTCCGCTTTGGTAGGGCATGGGCGCGATGCCGACGTAGCTCGCCAGCTGGCGGCGGTTGGCAAACGAGCGGTAGAGCACCTCGCGCACCAGCACGGCGGAGAAGTTCTCGCCGATGCCGCGGATGCGCTGCAGGGCTGCGATCTTCAGCGCCATCGCGTTGTCGGCTTCCGGACGCCCTGCGTGAACAGCAGCGCCTCGATCCGGTTCTCGAGGCGCAGCCTCTCCTGGACGAGATGCTCGCGCTCGCGATGCGGCCGCTTGGCATCCTCCTGCTCGGGCGTGGGCACGCGCACCATGCTGCACACCCCCCGGTCGCCGCCCAGCCAGGCCGCCAGCACGCGCAGCATGCCCTCTGCGTCGAGCCGGTCGGTCTTGGCCCGCCGCGCCCGCCGGTTCACCAGGATGCTGGTCGGTTCGAGCACGTAGGCCACCACGCCACGCGCCGTCAGCAGACGATGCAGCCAGAAGCCGTCCCGGCCAGCCTCAAAGCAGCACGCGACATCAACGGCATGGCCCAGCTTGGTCGATGCTTGCTGGCCCAAGTCTGCCAGCAGCGCCAGCAACCCCGACGTGTCGCCACCCTCGATGCGATGCAGACGTGACTTCTCGGCGCCAGGCAGCCGAGCGGCGGTGAGCCAGGTGGAAGAGCTGAGTTCAATGGCGACGTGGACAGTGTTCTCGGACGGCATGGTGCAGGCTCCCCTCCCTGGTTGCGGATGCCTGCCAGTCTGAGCGCATCGCCCCGGCGGTGTCCGCCCCCATAGCATTTGAAACCAGACCTCGATGGGTGTGCCCGCGGCCAGCACGGCCTTGGGCAGGGCTGCGGTCATGAGAGCGGCGAACCCGCTCTGAAAGATGCCTGCGCCGCCACGTCCGCCTTGGGATGGCGCGGGCGTGTTGGGATGTGGGAGAAGCGCAGCCGGCGCAGCCTGGGCAAAGCAAACGCTTTGCCCGACTTGCCCACCTGGGCAAAGCAAATGCTTTGCCCGACTTGCCCACGCTGCGCTCGTGCAGGACGACCCCGAACAGCTCGGCGAGCCGCGCCTGAATGCCTGCGCAGCCCCAGCGCACGAGCTTGTCCCGCGCCACGTCGGGCCCGGTGCGTATCCAGCCCGCGACCGCCGCCTCCTGCTCGGCCGACAGGCGCCGTGCCACCCCGCCGCCGTGCCGGTCGGCCAGGCCCGTCACGCCGTCGGCGTTGTAGCAGTGCACCCAGCCGCGCAAGGCCTGCCGGTCCATGCCCGGCAAACCTCTCGGTTTGACGCCCGCCAGCCGCGCCGCGTCGGCGCGCGTGTGGCCGTCCAGGATCAACGCCAGCGCCAGCAGACGCCGGGCCACGGCTGCATCGTCTGACCCGCCCGCCAGCCGGCGCAGGGCCGCCGCCGTGTGCTCCGTCCGCGTGACCGCAACCGTCATGTCCGCCCCCACCATCGTGCAGGCAAACCAAACCACCCGGCCCCGAGCCAGACCTACTCACGTTTGAGCCAGAACAAAAGGCGTTTGGTATTACGGAGCGGCTAAGCGCGAGATGATGCCCTCCGTCGAGCACCGGAAGCACAAAAGGCTGAACAACAGAGCGGAGAACTCGCACCAGCCGACACGACGGCGAGAGCGGCAGATGAAGCGGCTCAAGTCAGCCGGCCAGGCGCAGCGCTTCCTCTCCGCCCACAACGGGATCAACAACCTGTTCCACCTCCGCCGCCCCCAAGTACCCGCAACCCAGTATCGAACCGCCCGGACCCAGGCCTGTCAGGTTTGGGCCGAGGTCACCGGCGTTGCCGCTGTGGCGTAGCCACCAACACGCCGTTCCCATCGCGCGCCAGCGCGACCTCCATCCAACAAGTTGACGGTGCCCATACAGGAAGAGCCTGAACGCCGCTTGCAGCCGGTGTCGGCGGCACGGGCCGAGCGAAGGACACGACGGCGGCGAGGCCGGGTGCCAGGCACTGGGGCGGCGTTGGGTTACGTAAGTCTCCTACGGGCTCTTGGCGGTCCATGTAGCAGTCGAAAAATATATAGTCCTGCTTGTCAGCCTCGAAAATGTCGCGCAGTTTGGCAGACAAGGTGAGGGCAAGAAGGCAGATCATGGAGCAGAGCGGTCCCCAGACCCTTTCCACCACCGTCTATGTCCGCCTTCGGCAGGAGATCGTCGACGGCACGCTGGAACCGGGCGGCAAGCTGCGCATCGGCGTTGTCTCCGCCCGCTACGGCGTCACCAGCACCCCGGTGCGGGAGGCCTTGAGCCAACTGGCCTCCGAAGGCTTCGTGCGGCGGTGGGAGCAACGCGGCTTCACTGTGGCGGCAGCTTCGGCACCCGAGCTGCAAGAGCTGACGCAAACCCGCAGCTGGGTGGAGGAGGTGGCCTTGCGCCAGGCCATGCTGAACGCGACCCCGGCGTGGGAGGAGGGGATCGTTTTGGCACTGCACCGCTTGTCCCGTACCGTGCGGTCTACAGACTCCACTACCTTCCAGGAGAACCCGGCCTGGGAAGGCGCCCATCGCGCATTCCACATGGCGCTGCTGGCCACCTGTCCGTCGCGTTTCCTGCTCGGCTTCTGTGCCCAGCTCAGCGACCACGCCATGCGGTATCGCCGGCTAGCCATGACCGCCGTCTACCCGAACCGGGACATCATGGCGGAGCACCGTGCCATCGCCGACGCTGCCTTGTCGGGCCAGGCGGATGCCGCGGTGGACGCGTTGACCACCCATTACCGCCGGACTGCGAGCATCGTAGCTGGTGCCGGATCAAGCCAAGCAGCAGGGGATAGCTAGATGCGTTTGATGAGTTTCGAAGCGGATGGCAAGGCGTCCTGGGGCATAGTGGACGGCGACACGGTGGTTGACCTCGGCAGCCGTGCACCCAGCCTGCGCGCAGCCTTGCCGAATCTGCCCAGCGCGACTGCGGACATCGCCGGGCTTCCCCGTCTCGCCCTCTCCGCCGTCACCTACTTGCCGCCAATCCCGGACCCCGAGAAGATCATCTGCATCGGCCTGAACTACCTGACCCACATCCTGGAGGGCGGACGGCCGAAGCCGGAGAAGCCGACCATCTTCACTCGCTGGGCCAACAGCCAGGTTGGCCACGAACAGGCGATCGTGCGGCCCAAAGCCTCCGAAACACTGGACTTCGAGGCGGAGCTGGCCGTGGTCATCGGCAGGAACTGCCGCCACGTGCCGGAAGCGGAGGCCATGGGCATGATCGCCGGCTACAGCTGCTACAATGACGGTTCGGTCCGCGAATGGCAGCGCCATAGCAGCCAGTTCGGCCCCGGCAAGAACTTCCTCAAAACCGGTGGGTTCGGACCCTACTTGGTCACGCCCGACGAAGCCGGGGACGTGACCCGTGCGAGCCTGGTGTGCCGCCTGAATGGGCAGGAAATGCAGCGCGCCACCACGGACGACCTGGTTTTCACCATCCCGCACCTGATCCACTACTGCTCCACCTTCACCGAGCTGGTGCCCGGCGACGTGATCATCACGGGCACCACCGGCGGCGTCGGCGCCTATCGCACCCCGCCGGTGTGGATGAAGCCCGGCGACACGGTGGAGGTGGAAATCTCCGGCGTCGGCCTGCTCCGCAATACGGTGGTGCAGGAAGCATAAACCCCAGCAAGGAAGGCCATGATGGAGGACCTGACCAAAACCACGGTCACTGAAGCCGTGCTGCAGCAGATGGCGGATACGCCCGATCCCCGCCTGCGGGAGATGATGGCGGCGGCGGTGAAGCACCTGCACGCCTTCGCCCGGGACGTGTCCCTGAAGCCAGAGGAGTGGCTGTTCGGCATCAAGTTCCTGACGGAGGTCGGCCAGGCCTGCACCCCCTTCCGGCAGGAGTTCATTCTGTTGTCGGACACGCTCGGCCTGTCGCGCATGGTGAACATCCTGCACGACGGCAGGGCGGAGACGGTGGGAACGGACACCAGCCTGCTTGGCCCCTTCTACCGCAACGACTCGCCCCGCCTGGCCTTGGGCGAGAGCATCGCGCGGGAGGCCGGCGGCGAGGAGATCGGCCTGTTCGGCACGGTGCGGGATGAGGCGGGCGCGCCGGTGTCGCACGCAATCGTCGAAGTCTGGCAGACCGATCCGGACGGAGCCTACGACCTGCAGGCCGCTGACCCTACCGCGATGGACTGGCGCGCTCAGTTCCGCACGGACGAGGCAGGGCGATACTGGTTCCGCGCCACCTTGCCGCTGGGCTACACCATCCCGCTGGATGGGCCGGTCGGCACCATGATCCAGGCGCAACAGCGCCACGGCTGCCGCCCCGCGCACACGCATTTCCTAATTGGCGCACCGGGCTACCGGGAGCTGGTGACCGCCATCTACTATGGCTACGACCAGTATATCGAGACGGACACGGTGTTCGGCGTTTCGAAGTCGCTGGTCGTGGACCCCACGCCGGATGTGCCGGGCTCGCCGTTTCCCGGGCTGCGAGCGATCGAGTTCGACTTCACCCTGGCCCGGGCCGTGGCCGGGGACGAGAACAGCCGGGTGGGTGCGGACCCCGCGAGCCTGGTGGCGGCGGAGTAACCCGCCTCCTGGGATCAGGGGGCGGGAATGTTTCGGCGCCGCCGTGGGAAGCGGCGCATGCCAACTAAATGAAGTAGACAGCGGCCGCCAAGAGCCGCACCTGGAGGATACGTTGCGTTCCCTGCTGCTGCTCTTGCCCTTGCTGCTCGCCGCGCCCGCGGCGGCGCAAACCGGCCCAGTCGGCCGTCCCGTCCGCATCGGCGTCATCACCGACATGAGCGGCGGTCTTGCGGCCCAGGCTGGGTCCGGCGCCGTGCTGGCGGTGCAGATGGCCGCGGAGGACTGCCTCCTCGCCGAATGCCAGGGCATGGTGGTCGAGGTGATCTCCGCCGACCATCAGAACAAGGCGGATGTCGCCCTCGCCATCGTGCGGGACTGGTGGGACAACAAGGGCGTCACCGCCGTGGCCGACATCGTGCAGGCCACGGTGCAGGTCGCCGTGCAGCACGAGGCCGCTGCGCGCAACAAGGTCGCCTTGTTCTCTGGCGGCACCGCCCGCCTGACCAGCGAGGACTGCGCCCCGGCCACGTCCGTGATGTGGATGTGGGACACTTATGGCCAGGCGGTCGGCATCGTGAAACCGCTCGCCAAGCCGGGGCAGACGTGGTTCTTCATCACCGCCGATTACGTGTTCGGCAAGTCGTTGCAGGCGGATGCCGTCGCCCTGCTGGAACAGGCAGGCGCCAGCGTGGTCGGCTCCGTCAGCCACCCCTTCAACTTTTCCGGCGACTTCTCGCCCTTCCTCCTGCAAGGCCAGGCGTCCGGGGCCGACGTCGTCGCACTCGGCAACACCGGGGCCGATCTCGTCACCTCCGTCAAGCAGGCGCAGGAGTTCGGCGTCGGCCGTGGCGCGCAGCAGCTCGTCTCCTTCGTGCTGACAGTGCCGGATATCGCCGCCATCGGCCTAGATACCGCCCAGGGCGTACTGGTGAGCGAGGCGTTCTATTGGAACCTCGATGACCGCACCCGCGAATGGTCGCGTCGCTTCGCCGCGCGCAACGGCGGCCGCATGCCCTCCACCATCCAGGCCGGCGACTATTCCGCCGTCCGCGCCTACCTCCGCGCCGTCGCCGCCGCGCGCAGCACGGACACCCAGGCGGTGATCGCCAAGCTGCACGAGATGCCGGGCGATGATCTGCTGACCCGCAACGGCACGTTGCGACCGGACGGGCGCATGGTGCACGACACCTACCTGTTCCGGGTCAAGAGCCCGGCGCAGTCCCGCGAACCCTACGATGTCTATGACCTGGTCGCGACCATCCCGGCCGCCGAGGCTTTCCGCCCCCTGGCGGAAGGCAAATGTCCTGCCCTGAGGAGGTGAGCGCCGCCATGAAGAAGCTTCCGCTGCTGCCCACCACCGTCGTTGGCAGCTACCCGCAGCCGGACTGGCTGGTGGACCGTGCCGTGCTGACCGGCCGTCTGCCGCCGCGCACGCAGGCCAAGGAGATTTGGCGCATCTCCAAGCCCATGCTGGAGGGAGCGCAGGACGACGCGACCCTGCTCGCGATCAGAGACATGGAGCGTGCGGGGATCGACATCGTGACCGACGGCGAGGCGCGGCGGGAAAGCTACTCCAACCGCTTCGCCTTGGCGCTGGACGGCGTGGACCTCGACAACCCGGCCGAAGTGGTCGGCCGCACCGGAAAGCTGACCTCCGTTCCCCGCGTCACCGGACCCATCCGCCGCCGCGGCGCGGTGGAGGCGCGAGATGCCGCCTTCCTGGCCGCCAACACGGACCGTGTCACCAAGATCACCCTGCCGGGTCCCTATACCATGTCCCGCCAGGCCAAGGACGAGCACTACAACGACCCCGAAGCCCTCGCCATGGCTTATGCCGAGGCGGTGAACGCCGAGGCGCAGGACCTCAGGCGGACGGGCGTGGACATCATCCAGTTGGACGAACCCTGGATGGAGCAGTTCCCGGAAGAAGCAAAGCAGTACGGCTTGCGCGCGGTGAACCGGGCGCTGGAAGGAGTCGGTGGCATCACCATCGTCCACGTCTGCTTTGGCTATGCCCACGTAGTGCCGGACAAGCCGCACGCCTACTCCATCCTGCCGCACCTGGCCGATTGCATCGCACAGCAGATCTCGATCGAGGCAGCGCAGCCGAAGCTGGATCTGGCGGTGCTGCGGGAGTTGCCGGGCAAGACGATCCTGCTGGGCGTGCTCGACCTGGGCAGCCATGAGATAGAGACCGCAGAAACGGTTGCGGCCCGTATCCGCCGCGGGCTGGAGCACGTCCCGGCCGAGCGGCTCGTGCCGGCCCCGGATTGCGGGATGAAGTACCTGCCGCGGGAGCGTGCCTTCGGCAAGCTTCGGGCGCTGGCCGAGGGTGCGGCCATCGTGCGACGAGAACTTACGGGGGCGTAGCATGGCTTTGATAAAACGATCAGGCTTTTATTGGGTTCTGGGAAGGTGCTGGGCCTATCACGCGACCAAGCCGGCGATCAGGGCACCGAATAGGGCCTTACCGCGTCGGCGTGCGTTTTGCCCGAGCTGAAAAGCCGAGGTAGAGCAGTGGCCTGTCGTGCGATATACCCCGGTGTGGGCGCAGCCGGGGCCAGCCTGGTGCATGGATCGGCGTCTGAGCCTTCGACAGCTTCTGGACAATTTAAGCTGTTTAGCGTCGCCGTTCTATAGGCATAAGTGATGAAAGTTCGAAGTTGGCGGTCAAATTGCGTTCATTTCGATTTAGACTACGCCAATTCTAACCCCAAATATGCTTCTGACACTTCTCAAATCACTGACTTCGCCTGCATCGATCCATGCACTATGCCAATCAGCGGTCGAGTGTCGCCGCGGCCGCGGCGGCTGTTTCGCCGTCTTGTGTGGGGCTGGCGCCGCTGACGCCAATCGCGCCGACAACCGCGTTGTCATGCAGCAGCGGCACGCCGCCATCGATCGGCGCCGCCCCTGGCAGGCCCAGCACGTTGGTCTGCCCGGCCAGAACCCGGTCAGCAAAGCTTTTGCTGGTCGTCTGAAACAGCAAGGCCGTGCGCGCTTTGGCAAGGGCGACTTCGATCCCCGCGAGCTGCGAGCCATCCATGCGGTAGAACACCAGCATGTTGCCCCCGTCATCAAGAACGACGATGGATTGCCGATAGTTCTTGGACACGGCGATGGCCTGAGCCGCCGCGGCAAGCTTCTGCGCGCCGGCCAGTGTGAGTGCCTTCTTGTCGGTCAGTTGAGCCGAGGCGGTTCCGGTGCCGACCAGCAACGCCGCAACATAGGCAAGATGCAAACGCTTCACACCAAGTTCGCCAAGATGTCGAGTGCGTTGCGCCGCTCGATCCGCTCCAGTGCGGCGTCGTCCAAACCGAACGCGCGCAGTCCGTTTACCGTGTCGAGCGGCGAAGCAGCCGGAAAATCGGACCCGAATAGGATACGCTCAGGCGGCATCAGCTTCGTCAGCGCTGCCAGCGAGTAAGACGTCCAAGCTTGGGCCGTATCGAAATATAGCGCCTGGATCGCCGGTATGGCGCCACCAGGAAACGCCTTCATCAGTGCCGGGTCACCGCCCACCATCCGCTGGAACCGGAAGACGAGGAACGGCACGGTGCCGCCGCCATGCGAGAAGATGAAGCGTATGTCCGGATAGCGGATCGTGGTGTGGTTCATCAGCAGGCTGCCGATGGTCCGGGACGTCTCGGTGGCATATTCCACCACCACGTCAGGCACGTTCGAAACCACGTTGGTACAGCAAGCCGGCTGAAGCGGGTGCACAAAGATGGTGGCCTTGCGCCGGTTCAACTCTGCCATCACGGGGTCGAAGGCCGGGTCGCCGAGATACTTGCTGCCGTAGCTCGTCATCATCCCGACGCCTTGCGCGTGCAGCACGTCCATGCCGTAGGCGATCTCGGCGAGCGTGTTGTCGATGTCGGGAAGCGGCAGGGTCGTGAACATGCCAAACCGGCCCTGGTGGTCGGCAACCATGCGGGCCTGGTATTCATTGCAATCGCGTGCCAGGCCCTTTGCCTGGTCATAGTCGCCAAAGAACACGCCGGGATCACTTGTGGAGACGATCGCCGTAGCCACGCCCGCGGCATCCATCGCATCGAGCGATTTCTGCAAGGTCCAACCCATGTTGAAAGCCTGGTTGGTTCGCCGCCCCTTCATCATGGCCAGCAAACCGGGAGAGGTGTAGTGGTGATGCACGTCGATCCGCGTTGGCGACGACGTTTGTGCGCGTGCACGACAGGCAGCACCTGCCAAGGCCAATCCGCCAACGCTGCGGAGCAACCCACGCCGGGTAAGGCCATGAGCCAGACCGCATCCGCATGGGCCTGTGGGACCCAAGGTTTCGGCTCTATCGCATTTTATAAGCACTGGCTTCTTCCTCCAGCGAAGACGCGCGTGGCCGGGCTGTCCCCCATGTCCCGTACCGCCTTAACTGGCGGCTTGCATCGATGCCCGCCTTTGGCAGCGGATACCATGCTGGCCAGGCCCTTTCACGAGGCAGCAACGGGTTCGACAGGTGCCACATCTTCAGGCGCGGCGACCTCCTCCAGTGCCTTCTGCCTCGTCTCAGGCCCAATAAGATTAACGCTGATGGCAGCGACACAGAGCAAGGTTGCTATTGCGATAAACACCGCCAAAAACCCAAACTGCGCCTGAATCCAGGGTATCACCGGTATGAAGCCGGCCGTCGCAAGACGTCCGACACCTGCCGCCATACCAAAGCCTGACGCGCGGGCGCTCGTCGGGAAAACCTCCGAGGTGAAGATCTGCATGGTATTGCCAGCAACTTGGTAGCAAAAGATCATAATAAAGCCGACGACCAGCAATTCAGTGTTGCTGACCGCCAAGGCGAACAAGATCGCCATGCAGCCCGCGGCAATGAAGGCGATGGTTGCCGTCCGCTTGCGGCCATAGCGATCCAAGGCAAACATCATGAACAGACTGGCGCATGGCACGGCCAACATCATGCCAAAGCTGTAGGTCAGGGATTGCGTGATATTGAAGCCTTTGCTGCCCATCATGTTCGGCAGCCACGTACCGAAGCCGATCGTGACGCAGAAGAAGGCGCTCATGGCGACGGTGGCAGCAATCAGGCGCCCGGCGTATGAGCGCCAGACGAGCAGAAATGGATCGCGCTTGACGACAGGCAGGTGTACGGCGGAGCCGGTTGGGACGGCAGGCACGCCCATGCGCGCGAGCGTAGCGAATGCTTCGCGGCTGCGTCCTTGCGCAATCAGCCAACGCGGTGATTCCGGAAGACTGAAGCGCAGTGCAAAGACAATCAACGCCCCCACACCAATGCAGACCCAGATAGCACGCCAACCGAACACATTGCTGAGACCCAGGGTCAGTAAGGCGGCAATCGGCCAGGAGAGCGCCCCGCCGATCAAGTGGATGAATGCCAGGATTCGTCCCCGCAGCCGCTTTGGTGCAAATTCTCCCGCATAGGCGAAGGCCAAAGGCTGCTCCGCGCCTAGTCCAATCCCGGCAATGAAGCGGATCAGTCCGAGCCACAAGGCATTAGGAACGAATGCGGCGATTATGGTGGCAGTGCCAAAAAGCAGGAGATTGAATTGATAAGTCGTCTTGCGGCCAATACGGTCGGTGAACTGACCCTGGAAGAACGTACCTAACGCCAACCCAAAAAGTTGCGCACTGCCAACTGCAGCAAGCTCGCCGCGAGACGCGAAATTGTCCCGCAGCATGATCGGGATCATCGATCCGAATATAACGTAATCCAGGACATCGACGAAGTAGCCGGCGGCGATAAGTGCAAAGATACGCTTGTGTATCCGCGTCAGCGGAGACTCATCCAGCGCTTCGCCGATGACATCCTGATCCGTTCGTTTCACGTCCGTCCCCACGTCGCAGCTTTTTTAGATTGCTGGCTCGAAGTCAATCCGCAGGCTGGGCCTGTGGCAAGCAGCAGGATGATGCCCTTCTCACGGTTGTCAAGCACTTTATGTATCTCCCGCCGCTTGACCAATAAAGATATATAGTTGACGCTTTGACAAGCGTTGGCTGGAGCCCTCTCACCTCATGAATCCCATCGCCTCTAGCAGCAACTTCACGACGCTTGGGCATACGGACCAGGGCGGCCGGCCGGATGGCGTTCAGGTCATGCTGTATGCGGGCCACGCTTATATCGGGCATATGTTCAGCGATGGCATCACCATTGTCGATGTGCGTGATCCCCGCGTCCCGCGCCCCGTGGGTTTCATTGCGTGCCCGCCCAACACAAGGTCGCACCATTTACAAGTGCATGAAGGCATCCTGCTGGCGACCAACTCAGCCAATATCTGGGCCATGCAGCGCTATGGCGACCAGGCAGATTACTTTACCGCGCCGCTCGCCGACAGCTTCACCCGGCGCGAGCGCGAGTTCACTGCAGGGCTGCGCGTCTATAGCCTCGCCGACCCGGCGGCGCCACGGGAACTCGGCTTCTGCCCAGTGGATGGGATCGGGCTGCATCGCATCTGGTGGGTGGGGGGGCGCTATGCCTATGCCTCTTGCCATTTCGACGGCTTCACAGACCACATCCTAGCCATATTCGATGTTGCCGACCCAGCGAAGCCAACCCTCGTCGGCCGTTGGGCATTGCCAGGCATGGATCGCGCCGGCGGTGAGGCAGCGCCGTGGCCGAAGGGCAAACGCTGGGCGCTGCACCACATGATCGTGGCCGGCACAACAGGCTACGCCGCCTGGCGCGACGGCGGCGTCACCTTGCATGACATGACCAACCCGGTGGAGCCCGGCTTGCTCTCTCACCGGGTCCTCTCACCCCCGTTCGCGGGCGGCTCGCACACCCCGCTGCCACTGCCGGGGCGCGGGCTGTTGCTGTTGGCCGACGAGGCGACGAGCAGCAACTGCGCCAACGGCCTGGCGCATGCCTGGCTGATGGATGTGCGCGAACCCACCAATCCCATCCCTTTCGCCACGCTGCCGCAACCGGGTGAGGCGGATTACTGTGCCGCCGGCGGCAAGTTCGGCCCGCATAACCTGCATGAGAACCGGCCGGGTATTTTCCAAAGCGAGACGCTGGTCTTTGCCACCTGGCACAATGCCGGGGTTCGCGTCTTCGATCTCGCCAATCCGTTCCAGCCGCGAGAGGTTGGGTTTTGCGTGCCACAGGCACCGGAGCGCCTGGTCGACATCCGCCCGGGCGCCGTGCCGATCACGCAGTCCTGCGATGTGTGCGTGGACCGCAATGGCATCCTGTACGTCACAGACACTAACGGTGGGCTTTCCGTGCTTGAATTCCACGGATCATGAGCGAAAGCCCGCCTGCGCCAACGATGGCGGGACTGATCTAGCCATGCTTCGGCAAGACATTTTGCGGTTCTCCCGCCGTTTTGGTGCAGGGGGGATGGTGCTGTTGCGCCCTGGTGGAATGGCCGCTTCAACCGCCTGGCCGGCCTCGCGGCCCCGCACAGGGCGGAGGGCGGCACCGTCGTCCTCGACGTGCTGGCCGGCATCCGCCGCAGCCACCTCGCGGCGCCAGCGCGCAAGTCGGCCGCCGACAGCTACGTCGTCCATGCCGTGCTGCGCGCCATCGAGGGCGACACGCTGGCCGACGTGCGCGACCGGGCGCTGGTGGCCTCCGGCATGGTCTCGGCGCTGCGCCGGTCGGAGCTGGTGGCGCTTACCCTCGCCGACCCGGAGCGGATGCCGGACGTTCTGCGGGTCCGGGTGCTGCGCGGCAAGACCGACCAGAAGGGCAGGGGTGCCGTGATCGCCGTCCCGGACGGCCGCCGGCTCAACCCGGTCGCGCACCTAGAAGCGTGGCTGGCGCGTGCCGGGATCACCGAGGGGCCGGTGTTCCGCAGCCTGGTCAACGGCCGGGTCGGCTCCGCGCTGACCGACCAATCAGTGTCGTTGATCGTCAAGCGCCGGGCGGAGGCGGCGGGCTACGCGCCTGCCGACTTCGCCGCCCACAGCCTGCGCGCAGGCTTCCTGACCAGCGCCGCCGCCGGCGCCGGCATCTGGAAGATGCGCGAGGTCAGCCGGCACAAGAGCGTCCAGGTGCTGTCCGACTACGTCCGAAACTCGGACCTGCTCAAGGACCATGCCGGCAAGGATTTCTTGTAGTAGCGACAAGAACTCGGGTGCGATGACGGTGCTGGATGGTGATCATGGTTGCGATGTCGGTGCCCGGCCCATAGAGGGCAAAATATCGCCTATCCTTGGCCTGCCCTGGGGATCATATGGCTAGGCCCACTACTGGCCCGCCTGCGGAGGTCGGACAATGTTGGACACCTGCCCCTTTGAACGCCTGCGCGACGCCGCCGGGCCGCTCTGGACAGAGTTCACCGACCACCAGTTCGTCCGTGGCCTCGGTGACGGCACGCTGCCCACTCCGGCCTTCCGGCGATACCTGGTACAGGACTACCTGTTCCTGATCCAGTTCGCCCGCGCCTATGCGCTCGCCGGATACAAGGCGCAATGCTTGGCCGACCTGCGGGCCGCATCTGACGGCTGTGCCGCGATCCTGGGCGAGCTGCCGCTGCATGTCTCGTTCTGCGCCGGATGGGGCCTGGGCGAGGCCGGCATGGCTGCCGAGCCGGAGGCGCTCGAAACCGTTGCCTACACCCGCTTCGTGCTGGACTGCGGCGCTGCCGGCGACCTCCTCGACCTGTATGCGGCGCTCGCGCCCTGCGTGCTCGGCTATGCAGAAATCGGCCCGGCCCTGGCGGCCCGGCCCGTGCCCGGCAACCCCTACGCGGCCTGGATCGCGACCTATGCCGGGCCGGAGTACCAGGCCGCTGCCGGCACGGCACGGCACACGCTCGCCCGGCTCTGGACCGAGCGCGGCGGCGATGCGCGTGCGGCGGCCTTGCAGGCGACGTTCAACACCGCGGTCCGGCTCGAAACCGCGTTCTGGAGCATGGGTTGGCGTGAGGCAGGGGAGACCGGTGCCGGCTGATTTCAGGAAATAGCCGCTTCGCATCCTCACAGGCGGGATAGCGGCGCCCGGCTGCGGTCGATGCGGGGCCGCAGTCCCAAGAACCGGGTGAGGTCGCTGTGCATCAGCAAGACCTCGAAACTCAAGGGTATCACGCAGTCACAATGTGACGTGGCGCTGATCAGCGCCGGAGTTCACCGCTGACGCACAGCTCTTGCCCTGCCGGTCGGTGTTGACCCGGTAGTAGGCCACGAAGCGCGGCGTGCTCACAGTGCCAGGTCTGGCGGCAGCTCGTCGCCCAGCTCAGGCGGTTGCCCCTGGCCAACGCGGGCCAGGAGTTCCAGTGCCTTGGCGGGACTGGACCGCGCCGCGCGCGGCAAAGTAGCGCTCGGCCTCAGCCTGCGACCCAGCGTGGGCTGCGACGATGGAAGGGAGGTATTGGTTCAGGCTGACGCCGGCGCGCTCAGCCTGGGCAGCGACGGCGGCCTTGAGGTCCTCGGGCATGCGGAAGGGAAATGTGCTCACTTGATCCTCGTCAGCAGGTCGGCCGGCAACTCGGCTACGATGCCGAAGCGTGCCGCCGGCGCGCGCAAGTCGCGCAAGTTGAACGTGGCGATGGCATCGGCCAGACCGTTCACCGCTGCGTCGATCACCAGGTCATCGCCGCTATCGGGAGACTGCGGCCCCCAGCGGACCCGCACCGTCACGGGCCGGCAGACGGCACACAGGCCATCGAGGAAGCCGAGCGCATCCTGTGCGGGAACATCGGCCTGCAGCAGGGTCTCGGGACGGAGCAGGACGTCCTCGTATTCCAAGCATGAGGGCAGTGGAGGCGATGACCCTTCCCGTAAGTGCTGTCAGCAGCAACCGCCGTGATGGGATAACGCCATAGAACGGGGTCTTGGCCGCTTTTAGTACTGCTGAGGAAATAGACCCTGGACGGACGATCTGGCGGGCTACGCCGCCTTCGGGACGAGCATGACATCGTAGCCGAGGTTGCTCAGGCGCTGGACCAGCTTGGTCGTCGAGCGCTTGCGTGCGACCTGGTCGAGGTAGCCCTCGCCGAGGTCGCGGAACGCCTCGCCCGTGCTCAGCATGTGGAACGCGGCCAGGAGCAGCTTGTGGGCGATGGCCATGATCGCCCGCACCGGGCCGCGACGGGCGCGTAGGCGGTTGTACTTGTCTCGGTAGTAGCTGCCCTTGGTCCGCACCGCGGCCGAGGCGGCGGCGAACAGCACGGACTTCAGGAACACATTGCCCCGGCGCGTCCCGGCGCCCTTCGGCTTGCCCGCGCTCTCGGGGTTGCCCGGAGCGACCCCGGCCCACGCCGCCAGGCGCCGCACGCTGGCAAACACGTCCCCATCGGTGCTGATCTCGGCGATGATCTAGGCCGCCGTCACCCAGTCCACGCCGGGGATCTGCGTCAGCAGCCGATGCTGCGCCTGGTATGGCTCGAGCTGGGTCCCGATGCGGGCGTCGAGGGCTTCCAGGTCCTGATCGATCGCCTTCAGGGTGCGCAGGTGCATGCCGAGCAGAAAGCACTGGTGCTCGCCCATCCGCCCGTCCAGCGCCGCTTCCAGGGCGGCGTGCTTGCGCCGCATCCGCCCGCGTGCCAGGCTGGCCATCTCGGCGGCGTCGCTCGTGCCCGCGGCGAGCGCCTCCAGCATGGCCATGCCGGAGACGCCGAACACGTCGCTGGCCACGCCGGAGAGCTTGGTGTTGACCCCCTCCAGCAGCTTCAGCACCCGGTTGCGCACCGCCGACCGCGTCTCGATCCCCGTCTTGGGCAGCGTGCGCCGATGGCGCACCATCTCGCGCAGGTCGCGGATTGCAGGAGGCGGCACGAAGCTCGGAGCAACGGGCGTTTACATCTGCATCCCACCATGGCTCATCGCCGGCGCAGCCAGCCGGTGCGCCCCCACGTCCCGCACCGCGGCAGCCAGGGCGGCAGGGTCGTCCCACCCCGGCGCGGCACCCGGCGCCTGCACCGCGCGCAGCCAGCCCGCGCTGTCCACCAGGACCTGCGTGCCGGCAAGTAGCCCGGCTGGCGCACCCGTCACAATTGCATAGGCTTGCGTCACCTCGCTGCCTCCCGTGATGCAAAGCCCGTCCCCTGACCCGGCCTGCGGATCGGACGTCACCTGTATCGTGACAACCCCAGGCGCCGCACGGGCTGGGCCGAACACGATCCGGACCAACTGGCCGCGAAGGTCCTCCATTGTCACGCCCCGTCCACCGACGCACGACGCCTCGAACCCAGGTGCCTGCACCGGCACCGGCCATGCTCCAGTGGCCGCCCAGGCCGCCCCGGCGTTGTTCGCCCGGACCCAATCAATCAGCGCCCACCGCTGGCCCTCCGTCAGCGCACCCGCAAAGCCTGGCATCGCCAGGCCACCCCGCGGCACTTCGATACCGTGCGCCAGCCACCAGAACAGCTCCCCATCTTCGTGCGCCCACAGATGCCCGGCCGTCAGGTCGGCAGGCGGCACCGGCAGCCCGCCCGCCGCTGGGCCGTCGCCGTGGCCGGTGGCGCCATGGCAGCCCGCGCAGTGCGCCGGATACAGCGCCGCCCCCTCCGCGACGGACGCGCTCGCAAACCCCGTAGGCGAGAGCCAGTACTGCGTCGGATGCGCTTCCGCCAGCAGCAGACTCAGGTGCGGCGCCGCCAGCCAAGCAGCGACCACCCCGGCGGCGGCAAGTCCCCACCGGATGCGCCACCGCCGCACGAACCCGGCAGCAACGGCCATCGCCGCAACCAGCAGGACGCCGCCAGTCGTGGCGACCTCCCGCAGCAGGCCATCATCCTCCTGCACCGCATCCAGGCTCGGCCGCCACGGGAACGGCCATAGCGGCTGCTCGTGCATGGAAGGCGGCAGATTGGTCATCAGCCCCGCTGCCAGCACCACCAGCAGGCCCAAGACGCTCTCCAGCCCAATGCTGAGTACCAGGCGGCGCTTGGCCATCTCGGGCGCCCCGCCGGCCAGCGCCGGGGTCAGCCGAAAGCGGTTGCGCGCTGCGAACCCCAGCAGCCCCAGGAACCCCGCCAGCTTGGACAATGCCACCAGGCCATATCCCGTCCCGACCAGCCCCGGCAGCGTCCCCACCAGCACCGATCCCTGGAACACCGCCGTCCCCGCCAGCAGCACTACGCACCCGGTCCCCAGCGACGAAAAGCGCGCCGATGCCAGCGCCGCCGCCCCGGGCTGGGCCGCCGCCACCAGCACCACCAGCGGCAGCAGCCCACCTAGCCACGCCCCCACTGCCAGCAGGTGAACCCCGCTGGACAGCAGCAGCCAGCTTGGCCCATCCCACATCGCCCAGGCGTGGCCGTGCCCGGCCTGAGTCGCCAAGGCAGCGCCAGCCAGCGCCGCCGCCGCCCAATTCCGGCGCCGGGCCAGCGCCAGCCCAGCCAGGCCCAGCAGCCCCAGCCGCGCCAGCACCAAGTGGCCGAACAGGGTGTCCCACAGCACCGCCGGGGCGTCGGCCGCCGACTCGCCCAGCGCCGCGCTTTGCAGCAGCAGCCAGCCCACGGTCAGCGCCGCCGCGGCGGCCAGTGACCCCCCGGCCAGCCGCCGCAGCCGCCGGGCCACCGCGGCTGCGTCCCCGCCCAACCCGGCCAGCACTGGCGGTGCCAGCCACGCCAGCGCCAGGGGCGCCCCGAACGCGGACAGGACAGCCACGTCCGCCGCCCCCCGCACAAGGGCAAGGTCAAGCCCACCCTCGATAGGGAACTCAGGCAGCATGGCCTCCTCTGCCTACGGCGCGACGGTGAAGGTGAAGCTGCCCTCGGTCTTGTGCGTGTCCACCGAGGTCGCGTGCCAATTGACTATATAGGCGCCAGGCTTCAGCGCGCCCACGCTGACGACCAAGTGCTTGCCGTCGCCCGCGACGACATGCAGGTCCCCCTTGTCCACCTTGGCACCCGCCACGTCCGTCACGACGACAGTGCTAAACCGCGGCTCCACGGCCTCGCTGAACATCAAATCCACCTGCGTCGGCGCAGAACGAACCGTCCCGCCCACCGCCGGCTCGGCCTGCCGCAGATGGGCGTGGGCGTGGGCGAGACTAGGCAGGAACAGGAAAGCTGCCGCCGCAGCGGTGCGGAATGTGATCTGCATGATCGGTCCCCAGAATTCAGTAGCTGAACAGCGGCTTGCCAAGACTGGTCGGGAACAGGTCGTCGAAGAACAGGTGAAGCTGCGTGATCACGCCCACAAACTGGCCTGACGCCCGGTTGGCGGGGATCAGCGCCTCCAGCCCCACTTGGTAGCTGTCTCCCATGTAGATGACGCCCGACGCCACCACGACCTGCGTGCCAAGGTTGCTCGGTTTTCCCGCAGGCGACGAGTAGGCGACCTCCACCAGCGGGACCAGCCGGTTGAGGAGGTCCGGCAGGCCGATGTCGCGCACCTGGGACTGCAAGTACGGCATGGAGTACTGCACTGACAGCCCGCCCACCAGCCGGTTGGCATACCCGGTGTTGAACTGCTGCGCCGCCAGCCCGGTGACACCGCCCTGCGCGTTGGCGCCCAGGTCGGACACGCCGGGGTTGATCGTCTTCAGCTTCTTGTCCGCCACCGTGAAGCCGATGGTGCCCGTAACCGCAAAGGGCCGCAGCGCCGGGATCGGCACATCCCCGAACCCTTTGCCGAAGTAGGCCGTAGGCGTCGTGCTGCCATACTGGTCCGCGCCGATGTGCGCCGTCCCCGTTCGTGCCAGCTCTCGGATGACGCCCACGGACACGATGGCCTCGTGCGGCGCGTTCACCCACGCCTGATACTTCAGGGTGATGTTGATGTCCTGGAAGCCCGTCTGCGTCTTGTCGGCCTGGTGCGTCTGCACCGTGTAGCCGTCGTTGATGCCGACGCCGAAGTGCTCGGTGATGCGTTTGTCGAATTCGGCGGACAGGTTGTACTGGAAGCCATGCCCGGTGTCGGGGTCGTTCGGCAGCCGCTGGTAGGTGAAGGTGGGGACCGAGGCCTCGTCGGCGACGCCTGGGTCGTCAATGGTCAGGGTGACGGGGAAGACGCGGGGGCCGGCAATGGCATGGGCGTGGGCGGCTGACCCGCCGAGCAAGGCGTACAGGCCGGCGGCGACTGCCACGGCAAAGGTCGTGCGTGTCATAGAATGCGGTCCTGGCAACTGGAATGGAGCGGCTGTGCGCGGGGCACGGCCGCGGTGCGGGCGTCCGGTCAGGCCAGGCGGGGTGGTCCGGTAGGGTAAGTGGCCGCAAGCACGACCGCGGCCGGCGGTCCACGCGCGGGCGGCGGCAGCGCCTGCCGGATAGCCAGCGTGGCCAGCGGTGCCGGCATCGCCGAGACTGGGACGGGCAGCATCGCGGCTGCCGCGAGCGGCTGGCAGGCGGGACACAGCGCGCACTGCATCCCGTGGTGCGCGTGACCCACCGGCACCCCGTCGTCAGCGGTGCCGGATGCGCCCGAATGGCAGATCGGGATGCCGCCGAAGGGCAATGCAAGCAGGTCCGGGACTCTGACCGTCGCCTGGGCGGGCACGGCCGAGCTGACCGCGATCTGGCCAAGCAGAGCCAGCACGGCCATGAGTGGGCCGAGGGCGGAAAGGCGCGGGCCAGGATGACGCACGGGTTTCATGACGACTGGAGCGGTAGCACGCCCGCGCACCAAGGACAGCCAGCGTTCGAGGTTCACGCAGTCGGCTTATGTGGACATCGGGTAATCGCGGCGGGGGCATAGGTGCTCCATGATGCTGCGAT
>CAXTGN010000006.1:29442-33340 GCA_964243455.1 uncultured Acidobacteriaceae bacterium | reverse complement strand
GAAGCAGACCAAATCAGCCCCAGGCCAACAAGGCGGCCATCACCAGACGCTTACAGATCCGCGATCTCGACGCCGTGCTGCCGCAGGAAGGCCACCACGCCATCCGCCTTCTGGGCGTAGTTGGCGTGCGCCACCTGCTCCCGGTTGGCGGTGATGAAGGTGTTGATGCCGATCACCCGGCCGCACCCGTCCACCAGCGGCCCGCCGCTGTTGCCGCCCGACACCGCCGCGCTGTGCGGGATGATCTGCATCCCTCCCGGGGTAGACTGGATCGCGTTGATGCGCCCGTCCGTCAGGATCACTTCCGGTACGGCGGACGCGTCGCCGTGGCGCAGGCGGTCGAATGCCTCGTCCGATTGCATCAGCAGGCCGGGGAACCCTGCGGCGATTACCTGGTCCAATGGTGCAGCGGTCGTGCTGAAAGCCAGGGGCTGGATGCCCGATGTCTCGTCCACACGCAGCAGCGCAATGTCGGGGCTGCCGATCTCGGAGTTTTGAGTCTGCGCCACGACCTGGGCCGGCGTAGTGCGCCCGAGCTTCTTGCTGGTGACGACAAGCTGGGCGGGGTCGGCGTGCTCGATCACATGCCGGTTGGTAACGATCAGCCCCGGCGCCACAAAGAAGCCGGAGCCACTGGCCATGCCGCCGTCCGGCCCGGCAACGGGCGCCAGGACCAGCACGACGCCCTGAGTCAGCAGGTCGGCCAGGGTGCCTTGGAAGGGCTGGCCGCCCGGCAGCGGCGTGAGGGCGGCGGGCGCCACCGGCGCGGCGCGGTCTGGGCCGACACGCGGCACCTGCGCCGGATCAGGCACGCAGACGTTGCCGGCCAGCAGCAGTCGCCGTGCTTGAATCTCCTGTTCCAGCGCCGCATTCTGCCCGCGCTGGCGCTCGGTGGCGTCGCGGGTCGCCTCCGCGTCCAGCAGGGGAACGGCAGTGGGGCGTTCGGCCACGCGGGCGGCCACCATGCGGACGCCGACATACAGCCCAATGCCGAGGAACAGCGTCGCCATCACGATGGCTGCCGGAACCAGCGCCCAATCCCATGCGGAACTCGTGGAAAGAGTAGGCAGCAGCCTAGACGGGGCGGCAGCCGGTAGTGGCCCCGGTGCGGCATCCTGCGCCGTTGGGTTGGCTGCTGGCAGCGGGGCCGCTGGGGCTGGCGTGTAGCGGCTGGTCCAGCCTGCGGCTTGGGCGGCAATCTCCTCCTCCGATCCTTCACCGTCGGTGGCCAGCCCCCAGTTCAGCAGCACCGGGGCGCCGCCTGCAGCCATCAGCCCGTCCGTGCCGCTGATCGCCAAGGCCCGGCGCAGCAGCGGCCCAAGCTCCGGATCGGCACGCAGTGGCCCGATCTGCTGCATGATGTCGCGCAGCCGGGCCTCGGCGGCCGCGCGGCGGTCAGTTGGCAGCGCAGCCAGCGGCTCGGCATCATCGGCCGTGTCGGCGTACCAGGATATGCTGCCCGATCCGCCGTCGCCGGGCCTCGTCAACACCGGCTCCGCAAAGAGCGCCGCAGCACGCGGGCCGATCCGTGCGTGCAACAGGTCGCGCAGTTGGCTATGCATCCCTAGGACAGGCTGCCCGCCCAGCTGCACCAGGTGCAGTCCGGCCAGCGACGTCTTGGCGATGAACCTTGGAGCCATCGTCGCTTGCAACCTTTGTCGAAGGAACTAACGGATTATGGCGGTAGAAAACCTTTTTCAGCAAAGCTAATCTGGCACAATGTTCATTTGCTGCGTTAGGATTTGTTTTGTGCGGCTAGTTCCAGTCTCTGGAGGGCGCGTATTCGGTGCTGCCGTTGAGCTGAAAAAGCTGTTGCCCGCCGTGCTTGGGTTCGCACTTTGCGCCGTGATAGCATTCTCCATTTTGGAGAAGAGTGCTCGTTTTTTTGCTGCCCGCTATCCAGCGCTTTGCCTGCCGTCGGGTTACATCATACCCCGGCCGCCTCCGGTCTCCCAGGCTGGCGTGGCTGAGGGCGGCAACCCCGACGCGGAACGCTTGGTGCAGTCCCTGCCACTGGCCTTGCAGAGCAGGGAGCTTCGCGACTAGATGTGCGCTAAGGTGTTCCGAACGCCGCGTGGGCGACGCGGGAGGGATCGGCTGCTGCGTCCTTGGAGGTCAGCATGGAGGCCACGGTCCGACCGGTGCGGGCGTTCACGCCGAGATGCAGCGCCCGCCACAATCGGCGTGTGGCCGTCCCGTGCTTCTCCAGCAGCCACTCGCCTTTGCCGCACGGCTTCAGGCCCGTGCTGTTCACCAGCAGGTATAGGGGCTCGCTGCCAGCCTCAGCGCCGGCGGTCCCTGGCTGCGGCAGATCCAGCGTCGCCGCACGCCGGCTCAGCGTTGTATGGTCCGGCACGCGCAAGCTGAGCCCGAGCAAGCCGACGATGGAGCCGAGCAGCCCCTCGGCTTGCCGGTAGGCCAGGCGGAACACGGCACGTAATGTGAGTGCCGTCAGGATGGCCAGCGGCGAATACCGGGCCTGCCCACCGCGCGTCGTCCGTGCCTCGGCCGCCCACGCCGCGATCGCCTCGTCGGTGACCCACACCGTCAAGCTGCCGCGCTGGCGCAAACTGGCATCGTAGGCTGGCCAGTTCGTGACCTTATGGGTTTGTCGCGGGATGTGGTGGCGGCGGGCCTGGTTCAGCTTGAAGGGCAAGATCGGCATCCGGTGTTTGGAAGCGTGCTCCCCTACGTCACCCTGTGCCTCAGCACCACCGCCCGATCCATGCACCACGCTAGGCGCAGCACCTAATCGAAGAACGCTTGGAAGTCTGGGCAAAGCTTATACTTTGAGGACACAAACTAAGCCCCGCCGCATGTATGCTGAGAGTCGGGTAACGACCAGGTCTGCCCAGTCCGCAGGTTCGTCGTGCTGTACACTCGGCCGCGATCGTCGTTCGGGGGACAATCGCGCGGGATCGATATCAGGCACATTCGAATAGGATCCCCCACACGGGACCCCAGCAGCGCTTCTTCCCGATCGTACGAAACCTGATAGCCTCCGTTTGTGAATTCGATCGCAGTGCCGCTATCGAAGTCTTGAGATATTGATTTTCGTCCCGGATCGAGGCGGGGCATAACACCACTTACGGTCGCAACGGCGCACTCGCCAACCTGCTTCGGCAGATCGGGCGCGTGCGTCCTAGAAGCTACCTGCGCGCCTTCGCCGAGCACGCGATAAGACTCGACCATCGCCCGATATACCTGCCCGATGCAGACTCGGTCCGCTCCGCACGCGCGTCTGCTTGCCAAAAACCTTCTGCCGAGCCCGACGGCTTGATCGCCGGACACGCGCTTAGCCTGTGCGAAGGCAGTGCTTGCTTGGTCGTCCAGTTCGGACAGTCCCGGATTGGCACAAACGGCACGCTCGTCTGGGAATGTAGCTCGGCGACAGTCGAAGCTTGCGGCCAGAGCGCTGCCGATATTCGACATCAGCAAAGCCAGGCACAATAGGAGTAAGATGCTTCTCATTTGCCCCTCGTAGCACACTTTCCCCAATGTTACTGCATACTGTTTGGCGTGGTTCAAAACCGGGTGGCGTTGATGGGGTGGACGCCCCCGGACGGCATCTACGTGCCAAAGTGGAGGTGTTAACCGGCCACCAGAGGAGGCGTCCGTGGGACAGGCTAGCACGATCGGATTGGACATCGCGAAGCGGGTTTTCCAGGCACACGGGGCGGATGCGTCCGGCCATGTGGTGTTCCGCAAACGGCTGGTGCGGGCGAAGCTGCTCGAGTTCTTTGCCGCCCAGCCGCCGTGCACGGTGGCGATGGAGGCCTGCGCCGGGGCGCATCACTGGGCGCGTGAGCTTGGCAAGCTGGGCCACACCGTGCGGTTGATCCCGCCGGCCTACGTCAAGCCGTATGTGAAGCGGCAGAAGAACGACACGGTCGATGCC
>CAXTGN010000006.1:0-29342 GCA_964243455.1 uncultured Acidobacteriaceae bacterium | reverse complement strand
GCGAAGCCGCCCAGCGGCCCAGCATGCGTTTCGTGCCGGTGAAGAGCGAGGCGCAGCAGGCGAACGGGGTCGTGTTCCGCGCCCGCGACCTCCTGGTGCACCAGCGCACGCAGTGCATCAACGCCCTGCGCGGGCACTTGTCCGAGTATGGCTGTGTGTTTCCGCAGGGCATCACGCACGCCGATGCCGTGATCGCGCACATCGAGGACCCTGCCTCCTCGGTGCCGGAGAGCGCGCGCGCGATCCTGGCGGTGCTGGCCGGCACCTTCCAGGCGCTAGAAGCACAGATCCAGGTGCTGGATGCCGAGATCACCCGGCGCGCGAAGGCCGACCCGGTCGCGCGCCGGCTCATGACGATCCCAGGCATCGGCCCGATCGCGGCCACGGCGATCACGGCCCTCGTGCCGGCGCCGGAAGGCTTCCGCGCCGGGCGGGACTTTGCCGCCTGGCTCGGGCTTGTTCCGCTGCAGAGATCAACCGGCGGCAAGCAGAAGCTCGGTGCGATCTCGAAATGGGCGAGCGAACCATACGGCGCCTGCTCATCTTGGGCGCTAGCGCCGTGGTCCGATGAGCCGGTCAGCGCGGCGCGCCCACGGGTTCGTGGCTGGCCGGGATGCTGGCGCGCAAGCCCAAGATGCTGGTCACCGTGGCCCTGGCCAACAAGACTGCCCGCATCGTCTGGGCCTTGCTGGTCAAGGGCGGCGTGTACAAGGCTCCGGTCGCGGCAGCATGAGCTGATCGCGACCGCGAGGGCGTAGGGGCGAGCGGAAGGAAGGTATGGCACAACGGTCGGCGAGACGGGATCGGGACAACCAGACTGCAACAACGTGCCTTGAGCACGCGGCGTTGATTTGGACCCGGTCCGCGAACTCCCATACAGGCCCGCGGCAGCTCGCTGCCGCACCAGAGGCCGGACAGATGGCAGCATCCGACCACGCGCCACGACCATCCCGACGTTTTCCCTTGCCCAGAAGGGGGCGTCCACAGATGTTGCATGGATCAGCAGCTGAGCCTCAGAAGCTATTAAGCGATTTCAGCAAGATGCATTCGGCGTGGGTGAGGCGTAGCTGATAAGAACTCGCGACAAATCGGAAAGATCAGCTAATCCAGAACGATCTATGCCATTTGGGCCCAAGACGCGCTCCTAGCGTAACTTACAACATTCCTAAATTTCGGAAGCATCCGTGCAACAACGCTCACGCCGGCCTGACAGCTCCCTCGAAGGGTCCACCCCTTGCGAGCGCTGCCAGCGTCAAGGCGCGTCGCCATGGCGATCGAGCCGCAGCGGCAGGGGTTCCAGCGCGCGGACGGGTTGCCCAGCCTGCATTGCAAGCACCGCCGCCACGGCCGACCGCCCCATCTCGCGGCCCGGCTGCAGCAGCACCGGCATCGGGGGGTCGAGCAATCTGGCGTAATGCAGGTCGAACCCGACCAGGGCGATGTCCACACCTTGGCGCAACCCGAGATCCCGTAAGCCCAGCAACGCCCCCTCCGTGAGGCGGTTGCCGCCTGCAAACAGGGCTGTCGGCCTATCCGGCAGCGACAAAATTTCGATGGTGGCGCGCTGTCCGAACGCCACGCAGTTCGGGCCGTGCCGGAGCCAGCGGCGATCCGGCTGCTGACCGGCGCGTTGCAACGACCTGCGAAGCGCAAGCTTGCGATGATGGAACGGGGTGTTGGCCCGCTCGCCGAACACGCCACCGATCCGGTCGTGACCGGCGTCGAGCAGCAGCTTTGCTGCAAGCTCCACATCGGCATGCCGGGACTCCACCGTCGCGCACGGCACCCCGGGGATGGGCCGGTTGATCGAGACCAAAGGCAGTCCCCGTGGCAACGCCTGATACAGGTAGGAGTGGTCCCCGATGCTGGAGGGATTGAGGATGATGCCGTCAACCTGGCGCCCGACCAGCGCGTGGATGGCCAGCCGCTCGCGCTCCACGTCGTCGCCGCTGTTCATCAGCATGACCGATCGCCCGGCGGCGGTGGCCGCTGCCTCGACTCCGCCGACCAGCTCACCGGTGAACGGATTGCTGACATCCAGCACGACCAGCCCGATCGTGTTGGTCATCGCCGTCCGCAGGCTGCTGGCGGCGGCGTTGCGGCGGTAGCCCAGCCGGGCGGCCACTTCCAGAACGTGCGCGCGCGTGACCGGCAGGATGCCGGGGCTGTTGTGCAGCGCGCGCCAGACGGTCTGGTAGGAGACGCCGGCGTCCGAGGCGACCTGCTTGAGGGTGATCGTCATCCCATGGTGATAGCAAAACTCCGCTCACCCGGGCGGTTCCAATTTGCCGTGATTTGACAACGCGGGATCATGGTGGGAGCGTCCGACGTGAACGTTCACGAGCCATAACCGGCCGCACGGGAGGACGGATGGAAGCGACCTATCTCCGGCAACGGCAGCACACGACCAGGCCCCTACATCCGGCACCGGCCGGTGCGTGCGACTGCCACGCCCACATCTTCGGCCCAGCCGCTCGCTTCCCCTTCGAGGAAGGCCGTAGCTACACCCCACCCGACGCCAGCCAGGCGGACTACCTGGCCATGCTGGAAGCCCTCGGCATCAGCCGCATGGTGATCGTGCAGCCCAGCGTCTACGGCTTCGACAACCGCTGCACGGTCGAGGCGGTGCAGGCATTCGGTACAGACCGGGCACGCAGCATCGTCATGATCCCGCCCGACATCGCCGAGCGCGACTTGCAGGCCCTGCACGACGGCGGCGCCCGCGGTGTCCGCTTCATCACCGTCTCCCCAGGCGGCGGTTCGCTCGACCAACTTCGTGACGTTGCCGCCCGCATCGCCCCGCTGGGATGGCACATCCAGATGTACGTGCCGGCCCAGACCTGGCACGACCTCAGCCCGGTCATCCCGGGCCTTCCCGTGCCCGTCGTGATGGACCACCTGGCCGGCATCAAGGCCGACCAGGACGAGCGCGACGCCGGCACCGCGGCCGTGCTGCGCCTGCTGGACACGGGGCGGTGCTGGGTGAAGCTCAGCGGCTACCGCGCCTCCGTCGCCGGCCACCCCTACCACGATGTCGCGCCGCTCGCCCGGCGTCTGGCAGCCCAGGCGCCCGACCGCTGCGTCTGGGGGACCGACTGGCCACACCCTAACATGTACGAGCACATGCCGGACGACGGCGCATTGCTGGACCTGCTCGCCGACTGGGTCCCCGATACCGCGCAGCGCCGGCGCATCCTGGTCGACAACCCGGCCCGCCTCTACGGCTTCGGCCCTTCAGGAGAACGCTGACATGCAGGACGACACCGGAGTGGGCATCGCGTTGCGCACGCGCAACCGGCTGAAGACGATGTTCGCGGCGGGCGAGGTGGCGTTGTGCATGCGCACCATCTTCGCCCGCACGACCGAGATCGCGTTCATGGCCGAAGCGGCTGGGTTCGACACCTTCTACATGGACCTCGAGCACTGCGCCGCGAGCCTCGCCGAAACCGGGCAGATCTGCGCCACCGCGACGGCGATCGGGCTGCCGGCGCTGGTGCGGGTTCCCGCCTATGACGACCCGTCGATTGGCAAGCTGCTCGATGCCGGAGCCGCCGGCATTATCGCGCCGCATGTAGAGACCGCCGCGCAAGCCCGGAGTGTTGTCGATGCCTGCACGTTCGCCCCACTGGGCAAGCGGTCGGCGTCCGGCCCGGCATTCCAGTTCGGCTATGCCGCGCTGCCGCTCGCCGAGCAGGCGAAGCGGGTGAACGAGGCGACGCTGGTCGTGGTGATGCTGGAATCGGCGCTGGCAGTGCGCAACGCCCGCGAGATTGCCGCCGTATCGGGGATCGACATGCTGCTGATCGGCACCAACGATCTTGGGCTTGATATCGGCATCCCCGGCGACTACGGCGCCGAACCGATCGAGGCCGCATACCGGACGGTGGGAGAGGCGTGCCGGGAGCATGGCAAGACCATGGGGATCGCCGGCATTGGTGACCGCGAAATCCTCGCCCGCTACGTCGCCCTGGGGGCTCGCTTCATCTCGGCCGGAACCGATGCCAGCTTCCTGCTGGGCGGAATGCGCGGACGGGTGCGGGACATCCGCGGCCTGGGCACGCCGGCAGCCGGGGGCCGCGCATGAACTCGTGGCTGGTCGGGTGCGCCGACGCCTGGGCGCCGGAAATCCGCGAGCGGATCGTGGCGGCCGCCCCGGACGGCTTTCAGGTGGAGTTTGCGGACACGGCCGACCCGGCACGCTGGCGCGACCTGCTCGCCCGCAGCGACTTCCTGCTGCTTGCGGCCAACCGGATGACGTCCGACATGATGGACGCCGCGGGACGGCTGCGGCTGATCCATAAATGGGGCATCGGCTACGACGACATCGACCTTGCCGCGGCCGAGCGGGACGGCGTTGGGGTCGCCATTACCGCCGGCGCCAACGCCCACGCGGTGGCCGAGCACACCATTATGCTCATGCTGGCGACGTTACGGCGGCTGTCCGTGGTCGATCGGGCTCTCCGCGAGGGGCGGTGGCTGTTCAAGGAGATGCGGGTCCAGTGCCTGCAGATGTCCGGCCGCACCGTGGGCCTGGTGGGGTTCGGCAATATCGGGCGGGCCGTCGCCAAGCGCCTAGCCGGCTTCGAGGCAACGATCCTCTACACCGATCCACGCCCGGCACCGGCCACGGTCGAGCAGACGCTCGGCGCCACCCGGGTGCCGATCGAGAGCTTGCTCGAGCGCGCCGACATCGTATCGCTGCATTGTCCCGGAGGTGAGGAAAACCGCCACATGATAGCCGGACCGCAATTCGCGCAGATGAAGCGCGGGGCCGTGTTGGTCAATGCCGCCCGGGGTGAACTGGTGGACCAGGCGGCTTTGGTCGCGGCGCTCACGGATGGCACCCTGATGGGCGCCGGGCTGGACGTGTTCGAGCAGGAGCCGCCGTCCGCGGACAACCCGCTGCTCGGCTTGCAGAACGTGACGCTCTCGCCGCACACGGCGGCCAGCGTTCTCGACAACGTCGGGCGCGTCGCAAGGCACGCCTTCGACAACATGCAGCGCGTCGCCAACAACGAACCCCTGCCGGAGGCCGATACCATCGTTGCGCCCCGGCGCCGCTGACCTCCCGAAAACAAGAAAAACAGGGGCAGGATCGACATGGTAATAGGCAAGAAGCGGTGGCTGGTGATTGCCGTCCTATTCGTGGCGAACACCATTAACTACATCGACCGGGTGAACATCTCTGTGGCCGGACCCGACATCGCCCGCACGTTCGGCCTCGGCCCGGAAGCCATGGGCGTCGTGTTCTCCTGCTTCTTCTACAGCTACATCCTACTGCTTCTGCCCATGGGGCTGCTGACCGACCGGTTCGGTGCGGGCGGCATCATGGGCGCGGGAATGGTCGTATGGGCACTGGGGTCTGCCTTTAGCGGGTTGGCGCCCAGCTTCGCTACGCTGATTGCCGCGCGGTTGCTGCTGGGTGTCGGCGAGTCGTCCAGCTATCCCGCCGGCAACCGCATCCTGCGCGAATGGGCGCCGCGCAACGAACGCGGTTTGATGGTGTCCGTGTTCAGCGCCGGCAGCACCGCCGGCCCCGCGATCGGGATCGTGTTGACGTCGTTCCTGATTTCCGTGGTCGACTGGCGCACGGCCTTTTTCATCGTGGCGGCCCTGACCCTCGTGTGGGCGGCCGTCTGGTTTGCTTTCTACCGCAGTCCCGAACAGGCAAGCTGGCTTTCGAACGCGGAACACAGTCACATCATGGCAACGCGGGAGCCGGCGACGCAAGAGGCGGTACGGCCCATGTCGCTCGGCCTTCTGCTGCAGCAAAGGGTCATGTGGGGATTGCTGATCACCCATGGCTGCCAAGTGTACTCGATCTACCTCTTCCTCACCTGGCTCCCGTCCTACTTGCGCAACGTCCGGCACCTGGACCTGTTCAACGCCGGCTGGCTCGCGACCATGCCCTACGTCGTTACTACGGCCGGCTTGCTGGTCCTCGGCTTGCTTAGCGACAAGATCACGGCGGGGCGGGACCTTTCGCGGGGCGCACGGCGATGGCTGATGATCGGCATGATGGCCCTGGCCAGTTGCGTACTCTTCGTGCCGCTGGTGGACGACATCATTGTCATGGAAGTACTGGTCATCGGGTCGGTGCTGTTCTCTACGGCGGCGAACACGCTCAACTACGCGCTTGCAGCGGACCTCATCTACGACAAGCGTTCATCTGGCGCGGTGTTCGGTCTTCTGGTCCTCGGCGGCAACAGCTTCGGCTTCTTGGCTCCGATCCTGACGGGTTTTATCATCGCACGGACTCAGGCCTATACGCTGAGCTTCGCGCTCGCGGCCGCTTTGCTGCTATGCGGCATTGTCGTGACCTGGGCTATGGTGCGCCGCCCCTTGCAGCCGGCCGGTGTGGCATTGCCCAAGGGCCAGGTGCAATCGGAGCATCTTTGACTTTGTCCGTGGCGTTGCTGCGCGAATCCGACTTGATGGCGGGAGTGTCAAAAACCTGGGGCGCTACGCCGCGAGCTGGATGGCTGGGTGGCCGAAGCGTCCGTCCAACACCGCCGCCCTGACCTAAAGCACACGATGGGCACTGCGGAGTGACTAGCGCATCTGCCGGCGCTTGTTCATACGGGCACTCACCAGCAGGTTGACGGTGCCCTCGGCCCGCGAGGTCGAGATTGGCTTGCCGGCCCGATGGCGCTGGCCGTAGTCGATCAGAGCGTCCTCATTGGTCTCGATGTATGCGCGCATCTCTGTGCAACGCTGGACCAGACGCCTCATCCCCGCTCCCATCGCGGACCCCCGCGCCGAGCGAGACGGCTGAACGTGCCCCGACGCCGCGCGACCGCCACCTCCAATGTATCTTCGGGCACCGCCGCATGAGCTGGCAAATGGCCCCAGGTGACAACACGCGCGCTCGCGCCGAGGTGGCCGTCGCAGAATGGAAACAGGTAATTGGGGACGGGCTGCAATCACGCAAAGACGAGCGCCGCGCGACCGAGGTGGAGGTTGCTGTCCATGCGCTTAACCGTATGCTGGAGTTGGGACGCCAGCTCTCCAGCCGCATCGCCTGACCCGGAACGGGGCTAGGGCGGGTGCACCTGCACTTCAGGTTTATGCAACACGCTGGCGCGAGGCTCAGCGCCGTCCGCTCAGCCACCCCAGACTTTCCTGACACTCCTCCCAGTCTTGCCCCCGGCAAATAGACAGCAGGACTCCTCATGCAGCTATCACAGTGCTTAGGCAGCGGTGCTGACTTCTGGTAGACCATGCTGGTGCCTAGAACTTTGCTTGGGAGTGGTGGATGGGCGTCGTTCAAGTCGGCTTGCCAGAGGAGCTGTCCAACCTCATCGACCATCAGGTCGAGGCTGGACGGGTTGAGAGCGCTGACGCCTACCTTGCCGAGGCTATTCGGCGCTATGCCGAGGACCTCGAGGCCGAGGACGAGATCATCGTCGAGGCTGAAGCGGGCATCCGCGACGCGGAGGCGGGACGTTATACCACCATCTCCGGGCCGGAGGATGTGCATGCCTTGGAGCAGCGCATCATCGGCCGGCTGCACGCACGGTTAGCCTCCGACAGCAGGTAGTGTCCTACCGCCTTGTTGGCCACGCCGAAGAACGCATCGACCAAGTCATTATGAGAAGCGCACAGCAGTTCGGCATCGACGCGGCTGTCCGCTACAACAAGCTGATCTTGGCGGCCTTGGCTGAGGTCGGTGCCGTCCCGGGCCTTGCCGGTTCCAAGACTGTGCCTCGAGTGCAGGGACTACGCACGTTTCCGCTGCGCCTGGCCAGCCGCTTGGTCCAACCTGAGGATCGGGTGGGACACCCGCGGCACTTGGTCGTCTACCGACTGGCGCCGGACGGCGTTGTCGAAATTCTCAGCCTTGTTCATGACCGCATGGACCTAGTCCGGGCAGCGCGGCAGGCGCGGCGTGCAGCTTTGGGTCAAGCACCGCAGGACCGATGACTTCGATCCGATGCATGGTGCCGAGCGCGTGTGCCATCGCGAGCCAGGCATAGGTGGCAGACCGCAATCGTCCAGATCCATATTGCCTTGCAGGATGATACACTGAGCCCTGGCCATCGAACAGCCTTTTTCCATAAGATCGTTTCTGCGAACAACAGGTGTAAGCGCGGCACGTTCTGTCCTGAACTGCGACAAACTCCTCCCGTCACGGTTTAGAATTACTGACCCATGGCACCTGCGTTAGGCACCGCGTTATTGAAGCAGGCATTCCGTCCGGCGTGGGCCTCGGCTTACACGCCGCTGAAGGTATGATAGCTGGTTCAAGTCGGGCCGCAGCAGGAGCCAACGCCGGCTGTCACGTCATGCTCCAGGTGGGGATGCCGTCCGGCTCCTCCCGCAGCCGGCCCGGCTGGCCCACAGGGGATTTGCGCCAGTCGCTGAGTGCGGCAAGCGTCGCCTCATCCGCCGCCGGCACACGCGCCAGGGTGCGCGTGCCGGATGGCAGGCGGAGCATCGCGACGCCATGCACGACCCTGCCCCCGCGGTCATACAGGACGGTGTGTGTTTCCAAGTTGGCCTGGCCGGACGCCGCCTCCTCGAACGGAGGGACGGGGCCGCGGCGCGTGTCGGCGTCCGCCTGGACCCCGGACAGGGCACCGCATCCGGCCCGGCCAGGCTCACCTGAAAGAACCAGGGCATGATGCCGGCTGACAAAGCCGCCCTGGCCGTAGAGCAGTCCTGTCTGGCCCGTCCCACGCAGGCGACGCGTCATCGCGCACGCGGCATGCAGCATGTAATCGTTGAGCGGCGCACCGAAGAACGTGAGGCCGCCCGTGACCGTCACCGGCGTGCTGGCATCCAGTTCCGGCACGCGCCTCGCCATCTTCGGGACGCAGGGAAAGCAGCTATACAGCTCCAGCACGTCGAACGGACCGCCCTGCGCCTGACATGCCGCCAAGACCGCCTCCATTGCGGATGACCGGTCGAAGCGGTCGCGCTGCAGGTAGTCCTGCGGCTCCTCTGCTGCGGCGCCCAGGCCAGGAAACACCAGGCGGTCCGACGCAATGCCTGCCGCTCGCGCCCGGCCCAGGCTTGTCAGGAGCACGGCGGCGCCCTGGTTGACGCCGGGGTTGGCGACCATGAGCTTCGGGTAGGGCCAAGCGACCATCCGGTTACCGGACCCGATGCCTGCAATTGCGGCGGCGGGACGGGCCTGCCGCAGCCAGGCCAGGGGATTGCCGGATGCAACCTCCGACAGGCCGGCCCATAGCAGGGCGCTTTCGTCATGGCCTTCGGCCGGGGTCTGCCGCCAGGCGGCCTGGCACGCGACTTCGTAGAAGGGATAAACCGTCGAGGGCTGCGCGACGCCCAGCGTCTTTGCGCGGGGATGGCTCAGGTCGCCGCTCCGGATGGCGGTCCAGCCAGGGTCCTCCTCTGGCCAGGGCAGCGCCTGCCCGGCCCGGCGGGCGGCCGTCACGGCCTGCTGCGCCTCGCCCCCGCACACCGCCGCCACCTCGGCGGACCCGGCGCGGACCCGCTCCGCCGCCTCGTGCAGGAACCGCACCGGCGTCTCCCCGCCTACCTGGCCGTAGGCGACCCGTGCCGGCCGATGGCCCAGCAACGCCGCGACACGCCCAGGCAGGTCCGCGTAGCGCCAGGACACGGAGTTCACGACATCCAGCGATCCCAGCCGCGCCAGCCATCCGCCGCCCGCATCGGCGTCGGCGGCCCGGAGCGCATCGGCCATCAGCCCGGCTGGTTCCCGCGCAGGCATGGGCGCATCCGGCCGATCAATGGTCTCGCCGCAGCCGATGATGACCGGGATCCGGTCCGCGTCCATGTCCGCCGTCCTCCGCGTGGCGCCTTGTCCCCCCGGGTAGCGCCTTGTCCATAGGCTAGCGCCGCCATAGCGTACCCGCACGGAGGCCAGGCAACAAGGCCAGCCCAAGGAGGCGTCCATAACCGAGGTCGAGGTCGAAGACACCTGCTCCCTGGCGCTCGTCCAACGCATCTCGGCGATGCTGGACCAGGACCCGGCCCGCTGGCGACCCGGCGATGCCCTCCCGCGCGGGTGGCACTTCGGCCTGTTCGCACCCGCCCCGGCGCAGTCCAGCCTGCGGGAGGATGGCTATGCCGGGCCAGGGATCGCCTTGCCCGATGCCGGCCTGCCGCGACTGATGTTCGGTGGCCGCCGGCTGCGCTTTTCAGGCGACATCCCGATTGGCGCGGCACTGCGCCGGCGCACCCGCCTGCTGTCGGCGATCCCAAAGCAGGGCAGGTCCGGCCGCATGGCGGTGGCGACGGTCGGGCACACCGTCCTGCTGGAGGGCGTCCCGGTGCTGACCGAGGAGCAGGATTTCATTCTCCAGGAGGCAAATCCATCACGGGCCGCCCCCCTCCCCGGCAGCCCGACGCCGGGCGGCACCACCTTCATCGCCGACGAGCGCCTGCTGCTGCGCTTCTGCGCCCTGACCTTCAACACGCACCGCATCCACTATGATCTGCCATTCGCCAGGGACGTCGAAGGCCATGAGGCGCTGGTCGTGAACGGCAGCCTGACCGGACTGATGTTGACCGAGCTGTTCCGCACCCAGACCGGACGGGAGCCGGTGTCCGTGACAGCCCGCAACCTGCGGCCCCTGCTCTGCAGACGCGCGAACCGCCTGCACGCGCAGCCCGGCGCCGAAGCCTGGCGCATCTGGGCAGAGGACGACGCCGGCCGCCTGGCAGTCGAGGCGGAAATCCGATGACCCCGCCACTGCTTCGGGGCATCCGTGTCCTAGACCTCACGACCGTCGTCGTCGGCCCCGCCTGCACCCTGCGCCTGGCCGATTACGGTGCGGCGGTGGTGAAGGTGGAAACGCCCGATGGCGACCTGATGCGCAGCCTGGGCGGCCCGTCGCCCACCGGGCGGAGCAGCGGCGCCTACCTGCACCTGAACCGCGGCAAGCGCGCAGTGTGTCTGGACCTGAAACGACCCGGCGCGCGGGACGCCCTGCTGCGCATCGCCGCGGACTGCGACGTGGTGGTGTCGAACATGCGGCCGGAGGCGCTGGAGCGGCTCGGCCTGGACGCCGCCACCTTGCGCGGCGCGCGGCCGGACCTGGTGCACTGCCTGATCACCGGCTTCGGGCCTGGCGGACCCTACCGTGGGCAGCCCGCCTATGACAGCGTCGTGCAGGGCGTCTCCGGCGTCGCCGGGCTGTTCGGGCAGCAGACCGGGACGCCGGCCTACGTGCCGCTGCTGCTATGCGACCATGTGGTGGGGGAGATCGCCGCCGGCGCGATCCTGGCGGCACTGCTGGCGCGGGAGCGCACCGGGGACGGATGCAGCCTGGAGGTGCCGATGCACGAAACGATGGCCGCCTTCGTACTGCAGGAGCACCTGGGCCGGCAGAGCTTCACGCCGCCGCTTGGCCCGGCAGGCGACAGCCGCACGCTCGATCCCGGCAACCAGCCGCTGAGAACCGCCGATGGCTGGATCAGCGTGACCGCCAACACTGACGCCCAGGTGGGCGCCTTCCTGACCGCGGTGGGCCGGGCGGACGTGCTGGGCGACGCGCGCTTCGCCACCGTGGCCGACCGCGTGCGAAACGTCCGCGACTGGTTCGTGCTGCGCAACGCGGCGCTGCTGGCGCACGGCACCGCGCATTGGCTGCAGACCTTCGCCGCCGCGGACGTGCCGGCCATGCCGTGCCACAGCCTGGACTCCCTGCTGGACGACCCGCACCTGCGTGCCGTCGGGCTGCTGTCCCCCGGCGCGCACCCGACGGAGGGCACGGTCCGGCGCATCCGCCCGACCGTGCTGCGCAGCGGCGTGGTTGACGCGCCGGGTGACCCTGCGGCGCCGCGGGGCTGGGACACGGCCGCGGTGCTGGCGGAGGCCGGGCTGACCGCGGACGAGATCGGCGCGCTCATCGCCTCGGGCGCGGCGCACCAGCATGAAGGCGGACCGCCATGACCCTCACCCGGCGCGCTGTGCTCGGCGCAACCCTGCTAGCTCCCCTTGCAGCGCGCGCCCAGGTCCGTCCGGTGCTGCGGATCGGAGTGCTGACCGACCTGACCGGCCCCTACCGCGACACGGGCGGCCTGACCTCCATCGCCTGCGCCCGGCAGGCCATACAGGAGGCCGGCAATGGCATGGCGGTGGAGCTGCTGGTCGGCGACCACCGGCAAAAGGCCGACATCGGCCTGGCCCTGGCCCGCAAGTGGCTGGACCAGGACGGCGTGGACGTCATCATCGACGTGAACAACTCCGCCATCGCGCTGGCCGTGTCGGGCCTGGTGCGGGAGCGGGACCGGCTGCACCTGAACACCGGTGCGGCCACGTCCGACCTGACGGGCATCGCCTGCAACGCCAACACGGCGGCCTTCACGACCGACACCTGGTGCCGCGCGCATTCCACCGCAGGCGCCATCCTGCGCCGGGGCGGGCTGCGCTGGTTCTTCATCACCGCCGACTACGCCTTTGGACGGTCCATACAGGCCGACGCGGCGGCGTTGATCGAGGCGGCCGGGGGCAGCATCGTCGGCAGCGCCGCCTACCCGTTCCCGGGCACGACCGACTTCTCCGCCCTGCTGCTGCAGGCCGCGACCAGTGGGGCTCAGGTCGTCGCCTTTGCCAACACCGGGGCGGACCTGGCCAACTGCATCAAGCAGGCGCGCGAGTTCGGGATGCCGCGCGCCGGGCAGTCCCTGGCGGCGATGTCGGGCTACATCACCGACTTCCATGCCGTGGGGACGGCAGACGCGCAGGGCTTGCTGATGACCGAGAACTTCTACTGGGACCTGAGCGACCGCACCCGCGCCTTCCTGGCCCGTGTGCGGACGGCAGCGGCAGACAACTGGCCCAGCACGTCGCACGCCAGCGCCTACTCGGCGGTGCTGCACTACCTCAAGGTGGCGGCAGCCATGGGGCCGGCGGCAGCGAAGGCGTCGGGCACCGCTACGCTGGCTGCCATGAAGCGGACGCCGACCGACGACGACGCGTTCGGCCCCGGCCTGATCCGCGTGGACGGGCGCAAAATCCATCCCGCCTACCTGTTCGAGGTGAAGACCCCGGTCGAAAGCGTGGGTCCGTGGGACCTGTTCAAGGTCGCGGCGACGATCCCAGCGGACCAGGCGTTCCGCCCGCTCGCAGAGGGACGCTGCAGCCTCGCGTAAGAGGCCCCATGCATGGCTTCGGCAGCCTGACTGTGCCGAAAGATGGTCAGGTCAGAACCAAGGATGGCCTCTACCCGTTCGCCTGTGAACAAGCGCTGAACCGGGGTTGGGCGCTTGTTAACAGTATCCGCTGCTATCTGACTTCCATGAGGCAATCCAGGGTGATGGGGAAGCTGCGCACGCGTATGCCCGTTGCGTGCCAGACGGCGTTGGCGATGGCGCCGGCGGTGCCGGTGATGCCGATCTCGCCGACGCCCTTGATGCCGAGGGCGTTCACATGGACGTCCTGCTCGTCCACGATGATCGCCTCGATGCTCGGCACGTCGGCGTTCACCGGGACGTGGTATTCACCAAGGTTCGGGTTCATCGGGCGACCGGTACGCTTGTCCATCACGGCGTGCTCGTGAAGCGCAAAGGACACGCCCCAGATCATGCCGCCATAGTATTGGCTGCGCACCAGGCGCGGGTTGACGATGGTGCCGGCGGCGAAAGCGCCCACAAGCCGGGTGACGCGGACCTGGCCGAAATCCGGATCGACCTTCACTTCGGCGAACACCGCACCGTGCGCGTGCATGGAATAGGCGTCGTTGGCCGCCGGGTCGGCGGCGCCGGTGCCGCTGCCGTCGATCTCGGGCAGGCCGGCGCGGGTGAGAATGTCGGCGTAGCGTTCGCTGCGGGTCTCGTCGTCGCGGCGGTACAAGCGGCCGCCGCGTGCGATCACGCCCGCGTTGCCGGCGCCGAACAGGGGCGAGCGCTGGTCCGCGGTGGCGAGGTCGGCAAGCTTGCCGATGACGTCGCCGCCGGCGTTGTGGATCGCGGCCCCAACGGTTGCAGTGTGGGCGGAGCCGCCGGCGATCCCGGCGTCCGGCAGGTCCGACGTGCCGGAGCGGAACTCGATCTGGTCCAGGTCGAGGCCCAGCGAGTCGGCGGCGATCTGGGCAAAGGCGGTCCAGGCGCCCTGGCCCATGTCGTGGGCGCCGGTTTCCACCACGCCGCGCCCGTCGTGCCGGAGCACGGCGCGGGCGTGGCCGGCGAACATGAGGGCGGGGAACACCGCCGTGCCCATGCCCCAGCCGACCAGCATGCCGTCGGCATCGCGCATCCGCCGCGGCGCCAACGGCCGGGTGGACCAGCCGAAGCGGGCGGCACCCTGATCGTAACACTGACGCAGCGCCTTGGAGGAGAACGGCTTGTCGTTGATGGGCTCCACTTCGGCGTAGTTCACCAGGCGGAACGCCAGCGGGTCCATGCCGCAGGCGAGTGCCATCTCGTCGATCGCACTTTCCAGGGCAGCACTGCCGGGTGCTTCGCCGGGGGCGCGCATAAAGAGGGGGGTGCCGGTGTCGAGGCGGACCGCCTCGTGCGTGGTGGCGATGGCGGGGCTGGCATACAGCGTGTGGGAGGAGTTGGCCGCGGGCTCGATGAAGTCGTCGAAGGTGCTGGTGGCGGTCTTGGCGTGGTGGCCGATCGCGGTCAGCTGGCCCCTGCTGTCGGCGCCCATGCGCAGGGTCTGCCGGGTGGGGGCGCGGTGGCCGACGGGGCCGAACATCTGCTCGCGGCGGAGCACCAGCTTCACCGGGCGCCCGACCAGGCGGGCGGCCATGATGCCCAGGACCTGCGGGCCGGAGACCAGGCCCTTGGAGCCGAAGCCGCCGCCGAGATAGGGGCTGCGGATGGCGATGTTTTCCGGCGGGATGCCGAACAGCCCGCCGATACGCTGCTGCGCCATGGCCATGCCCTGGCTCGGCGTGTCGAGCGAGAGCGTGTCGCCGTCCCATGCGGCCACGATGGCATGGGGCTCCATCGCATTGTGGTACTGCGCCGGCGTGTCGTAGGTGGCGTCCATGCGGACCGACGCGGCGGCAAGGCCGGCATCGAGGTCGCCGGTGCTCTCGGCGGCGGGGTTGCCGGCGCCCACGACCGAGGGGGCGAAGCTGCCCGCCGTGTCCAGGCCCATGCGGGCCGTTTCGGCCTCGTATTGCGGGGCGAGCAGGGCGACGCCTTCGGTCGCGGCCTCCAGCGAGTCGGCGATGACCACGGCGATCGGCTGGTTAGCATAGCGCACGGAGTCGTTCTGCAAGACCTCCATCTTGAACATGAAGGGGTTGAGCTTGGCGTCCGGGTCCATCGCGAGCTTGGGCGCGTTGGCGGAGGTCATGACCTCGATCACGCCGGGATGCGCTTTGGCGGCGGCGACATCCAGGTGGGTGACGCGGCCGCGGGCGACGCTGCTGGTGGCGAGTGCCGCATATACCATGCCGGCCGGATGGTTGTCGGCGGCGAAGCGGGCGGCGCCGGTGGCCTTGAGCACGCCTTCGCGCCGGGTGAGCGGCTGGCCGATGCTGGAACCCATTCGGATATGCGCGGGAGCTTGGGCAAGGGTAATCTCAGCCATGGGCGGCGGCTCCTGAGAAGGGAGAGGCAGGGAGGGCGGGCATGCGCTCGGGCGTGCCCTGGGCGGCCAGCGTGAGCGCGCGCACGACGATGCGGCGGGCGAGTTCGATCTTGAAGGCGTTGTCGCCGGAGGGTTCGGCATCGGCCAGCGCGGCCTCAGCGGCACGGCGGAAGCTGGCGGCGTCGGGTGTGGCGCCCATCAGAATGGCCTCCGCCTCGTGCGCGCGCCAGGGTTTCAGCGCCACGCCGCCGAGGGCGACCCGGGCTTCGGCGATCGTGCCGCCCTCAATTCGCAAGGCTGCGGCAGCGGAGACGACGGCAAAGGCGTAGGAGGTGCGTTCGCGGACCTTGAGGTAGCGGGAGTGGCCGGCGAACCCGGCGGCATCCGGAGGCAGGCGCACGGCGGTGATCAGCTCGCCGGGTTGCAGTTCGGTCTCGCGCTCCGGCGTGGTGCCGGGCAGGCGGTGGAAGGTCTCGAGCGGGATATCCCGCCGGCCGGATGCGCTTTCGACCTCGACGGTCGCGTCGAGGGCGACCAGGGGAACGCAGAAATCGGACGGATTGGTGGCGATGCAGTGCTCGCTCCAGCCGAGGATGGCGTGTAGGCGAGTCTCGCCGCCGATGGCATCGCACCCAGCGCCTGGAGCGCGTTTGTTGCACGAGCTGGCGGTGTCGTAGAAATAGGCGCAGCGGGTGCGCTGCAGCAGGTTGCCGCCGGCAGTCGCCGCATTGCGGAGCTGGGCGGAGGCGCCGGAGAGCAGCGCCTCAGCTACCGCCGGATAGTGCTTGGCGAAGGCCGGGTCGTACGCCAGGTCCGAGTTGCGGACGAGGGTGCCTATGCGCACGCCGCCGCCGGAAAGGGTTTCGATGCGGTCGAGCCCGGGAAGCCGGCTGATATCGACGACATGGCCGGGCCGCATGACGCCGCCCTTCATCAGGTCAACCAAGTTGGTGCCGGCGGCGAGGTAGGCGGCACCGGGCACGGCGCCAGCCTTGACAGCCTCGGCGACGCTGGCCGGGCGGGCGTATTCGAACCGGTTCATGCCGCGTTCCTCCGCTCGGCCGCGTCTGTGGTTTGCTGGGCCTCCAGCACTGCCTCGGTGATGCCGATGTAGGCGCCGCAGCGGCACAGGTTGCCGCTCATCGCCTCGCGCACCCGCTCCGGATCGGCCCCACCTTCGAAAGCATGGCCTTCGCGAATAAGTCCAATGGCGCTCATGATCTGGCCCGGGGTGCAGAAGCCGCACTGGAAACCGTCATGCGCGATGAAGGCGGCCTGCACCGGGTGCAACTGGTCGCCATTCGCGACGCCCTCGATGGTCAGGATGTCCGAGCCGTCGAGGCTTGCCGCCAGCGCCAGGCATGAGTTCACCCGGCGGCCATCGACCAGGACCGTGCAGGCACCGCACTGGCCGCGGTCACAGCCCTTCTTGGCTCCCGTGAGGTCCAGACGCTCGCGCAGCAGGTCCAGCAGCGTGATCCGGGTATCGTCGAGCGTCATAGCGTGTTCTGTGCCGTTGATCGTCAGGGTGATTGACAGGCTCATGCGATGCTCCGATCAGACCTGTTAAGTGAGCGGCAGATACGGAGGCACCCTCCGCTTTACAAGTGGAGCCGTCCTGGACAATCAGGTGACAGCCAAGCCAGCGCGAAGACCCCGAGCCGACAGCGTCCGCAACCGCGAGCGCGTGCTGGAGGCGGCCAAGGCGGTGTTCGCGAATGGCGGTCCGGATGGCAGCTTAGAAGCCGTAGCGGGGAAAGCCGGTGTCGGCATTGGGACCCTATACCGGCATTTCCCGACCCGCCAGGCCCTGTTCGAGGCGGTGTATCGCCACGAGGTCGAGCACTTGGTGGAGCTGGCCGGGCAGCTCGGCGCCGACCTGCCGCCGCTGGAGGCGCTGCGCCGCTGGGTTCATGCCAATGTCGAGTTCGTGGCGACGAAGAAGGGCATGTCCACGGCACTCGCGGTGGCCATCCACGCCGGGTCCGACCTTACCACGTATTCGATGGAGCGACTGGGCGGCGCGCTCGACCCGTTGCTGAGCCGGGCGGTGGCGGCGGGGGTGATCCGCCCCGACATCGGCAAGGAGGACATCCTGCGGACAGTGGTCGGCCTCTGCTACACCCACGACAAGCCGGGCTGGACCGCCAACGTGCTCCGCCTGGTGGACGTGTTCTTGGACGGGATGCGGCGCGGCGCATGAGGGATCAGAGAAGGGGCGACTGTCCCACGCCGCGCCAGTTTAGGTGTGGCTCTTGTCGGGTTCCGGGGTGTTGCCAGGCGGAGGAGAGACTGGTGGTTCCAGCGAGCTTCTGACGTTGTGAAAGCGGCGGGATGATCGACCGCGCATTTTCCTTTAGGAGCTCTGGCGTTCATGGCTGCACCCGACTTGGTCAACCTTTCCGGCCTGATGGACGACGCCAAGGGCTTCGCCTTCGTGCGCCAGCACCGCTGGCCGGAGGGCGTGCAGTGCCCCGGGTGCGGCAGCCCTGCGGTGGTCCGGGACGGATGCGACGACACGCAGCCGACTCGGCAGCGGTATCGGTGCAAGACCTGTGCGTCCCGCTTCGACGACCTGACCGGCACGGTGCTGGCTGGGCACCACCAGCCGCTGCGCGTGTGGGTGCTGTGCCTCTACTATATGGGCCTGAACCTCTCGAACTGGCAGATCGTCCTGGAGTTGGGCCTTTGCGGCTCTGACGTGCAGGCCATGACGGAGCTGCTGCGCTGCGGCTTGGTGGCCAAGGCCTCGGAGGTGACGCTCGAAGGCGAGGTGGAGATCGACGAAGTTTACGTGGTGGCCGGGCACAAGGGCCAGCCGGCCGCCGTAGCTAAAAGGGGCGGCTCGGGCGCTGCCGCAGGCTGGCAGGCGCGCCGGGCCGCGGCACGCTGGAGAAGGACAAGCCACCCATCCTTGGCCTGATCCAGCGTGGCGGACAGGTGATGCTGCACATGCTGGCCAACGTGCAACAGGCCACGATCAAGCCGGTCATCACCGCCGCCATCGCCCCGGGCACCCTCGTCCATACGGACGAATACAGCAGCCGTGTTGCAGGGACCTGGGATGCTGACGCACCTACCCCAGCCCTGGCTGTGGTTCAGGCGATGCGGACGGAGAGCGGGCGTCCCAACTCCAGCATGCGGTTGAGGGCATGGACGGCGACGTCCACCTCAGTCGCCCGGCGCGGGTCCGTGCGTGAGCGCAGCCCGTCACCGATCACCTGCTTGAACCGGCTCATGGCCGCCTCGGCCCGAGCCCGCTTCGTGTAGCCGGAGGCTTTCTGCCAGGCGGCCCGTCCATGCTCGGCAATGCCCTGCAGATGCCGATCCCGCTGCGTGGGCGCGGTCTCGGCCGTCTCGCTCGGCACGGCCGTGGACCGCGGCGGCACGATGATCGCCGCTTCCGGATGGCGCTCAGCCACAGCGGTGGAGATGCCCTCTTGGTCGTATGCGCCGTCGGCGGTGAAGGACGACACCGATGCCGCGACCTGATCGAGCAAGGGGCCGACCTCGGCGCCATCGTCGACGTCTTTGGTGGTCAGCGTCGCCGCGACAATCTGGCCGGTGTCGGCATCCAAGCCGATGTGCAGCTTGCGCCAGGACCGGCGCGTCTTGGTGCCGTGCTTCTCGACCAGCCACTCGCCCGCGCCGCAGAGCTTCAGGCCCGTGCTGTCGACCAGCAGGTGCAGGGGCTCGCCGTCACGGCGCGCTTGCGGGCGTGGCACCTCAAGCGTCTCCGCCCGGCGGCATAGGGTGGAGTGGTCCGGCACGGCCAGTTCGAGCCCAAGCAGGCCGATGACGGAGCCGATCAGGCCCTCTGTCTGGCGCAGGGCCAGGTGGAACACGGCCTTGAATGTGAGTGCGGTCAAGATCGCCAGGGACGAATACCAGGGCTGCCCGCCCGGGGTGATGCGCGGCGCCGCTCGCCAGCCCTCGATGGCGTCGTCGGTGAACCAGACGGTCAAGCTGCCGCGCTGGCGCAAGCTGGCATCATACTCGCGCCAGTTCATGAGCTTGCGCTTCTGCTTGGGGATGTGGTGGCGGCGGTCTTGGTTCAGCTTGAACGGCAAGGTGGGCATCCAGGGACCAGGGAAGGAACGAACCTCCTACACCGCCCCTGGCTGCGGCGCCACTGGCAGCATCCATGCAACAACGCCTCGCTGGACAGCCCGACGGGCAGGACCTCCGGCCGCGCAGTGGTGGAGGCGATGAAGCGGATGCCGACAGACGACGATTGCTTTGGGCCGGGCCAAGTGCGGGCGGATGGGCAGCACATGCACCCAGCGTTCCTGTTCGAGGTCAAGCGGCCTGCGGAAAGCACCGGGCCATGGGATTTGTACAAGGTGGTGCAGACGCTGCCGCCTGAGCAGGTTTGGCGTCCGCTCGCGGAGGGCGGGTGCAAGATGGTGAGTGCGGGCTGAGGCACGACAAGGCAGGCTATGTCACGCAATGGAACATTGACCAGCTTTGCGCGACATAGACAGGATGACTGATTAGGTGACAACCTAAGTGGGTTTTAAGGCACTTTGCCTCACTGTCACGCAACCGGTCACATATGTGACTGCACAAATGGCCGGGGCTGCCACTCGACCCAACTGCGCTCGTCATATAGGTTCGTGACATCAAGAGAAGGTGTGGCATGGAGCACTATCGGGTCTCGATTTCCGCTAATGGTAGGATGGTTCTCCCTGCCGGCTTGCGCCAGCAGCTCCATGTCGAGGGAGGCGGGCTCCTGGTGATCCGCGAGGACGAAGGCCGCCTCGTGCTGGAAAGCGTGGACGATGCGGTCCGCCGCGCCCAGGCCCTGGTGCGGCGCTATGCCCCAGACGCCCAGGATGTCACGGACGAACTGCTAGCCGAGCGCCAGACCGATGTCGCTCGTGAGTAGCTCTGCCTCGAATGGCCCCGTGGTGCTCGACGCCTCTGCCGTACTCGCCCTACTGTTCAAGGAGAAAGGCGCCGAGGTGGTGCGCGCGCAACTTCGGACCGGCGTGATCGGGGCGGCCAACCTAGCCGAAGTGCTCGCCAAGCTGTCCGACCACGGGCTGCCGGCATTGGAGGCCGTTCGGGCTGTAGCCATTCTCGGCCTGGAGGTCGCACCCATGACGGAGGCCCAGGCCCAGCGCTCGGCCGAGCTGCGCCCTCTCACCCGCGGGGCCGGGCTGTCACTCGGCGACCGGGCCTGCCTTGCCCTTGCGGCCGAACTGGGTGCGCCGGCTGTGACCGCCGACCGCAGTTGGGACGCGGTGGCCGGCGCGTCAGGGGTCAGCGTCCAGGTGATCCGGTGAGCACCCGCCCGTGCTGATCGGCTACATGCGCGTGAGTAAGGCGGACGGCAGCCAGGTGCTCGACCTGCAGCGTGACGCTCTGGTCGGCGTCGGCGTGGACGCGGAACACCTCTACGAAGACCACGCCTCTGGCAAGCGCGACGACCGGCCCGGGTTGGAGGCGTGCCTAAAGGCGCTGCGCAAAGACGACACGCTGGTCACCTGGAAGCTGGACCGGCTCGGCCGCGACCTGCGCCACTTGGTCAATCTCGTCCACGACCTGACCGGCCGGGGCGTCGGCCTCAAAGTCCTAGCCGGCCAGGGCGCCAACCTCGATACCACGACCGCGAACGGGCGCCTGGTGTTCGGCATCTTCGCGGCGCTGGCCGAGTTCGAGCGCGAGCTGATCGTGGAGCGCACTCGGGCGGGCTTGGCCTCGGCGCGTGCCCGGGGCCGCAACGGCGGGCGGCCGTTCAAGATGACGGCAGCCAAGCTCCGTCTCGCCCAGGCCGCCATGGGCCAGCCCGGCACCAAGGTGGGCGAGCTGTGCGCCGAGCTGGGCATCACGCGGCAGACGCTCTACCGCCATGTGGACCCCAAGGGTGCAATCCGACCGGACGGGGAAAAGCTGCTTGGACGCAAGGGGCTGATCGCGCACTCCCATACCGGACTGGCGCAACCGACCCCGGTCCAGAGCAAGGCTACCGGGCATGCATAGCCCAATGGTGCCCGCGCCAGGTGCCAGCTTCCTCGCCAGCGGCGGCGAGATGGGGGCGCTCATGCGCGGCCACGATTGGGCGGTGACGCCGGTCGGCCGGCCGGAAACGTGGCCGCAGACGCTGAAGACCACCGTGCGCCTGATACTCACCTCGCAGCACCCGATGTTCATCTTGTGGGGCGCTGAGCTTACCTGCTTCTACAATGATGGCTACAGCGCCTCGATCGGGCCGGATCGCCACCCTTCGGCGCTCGGGCGTCCAGGACGTGAGGTCTGGGCGGAGATCTGGGACGTCATCGGCCCCGAGATCGAGTTCGTCATGGCCGGCCAAGGCGCGACCTGGCACGAGCGGCAGCTCATCCCCATCACCCGCGGCGGCGCGCGCGAGGACGTCTGGTGGACCTACGGCTACTCACCGATTGACGATGGCGACGCCGCGACGGGCGTCGGCGGCGTGCTGGTGATCTGCCGCGACGTGACCGCGGAGGTGCGGGAGGAGCAGGCAAAGACCGACGAGGCCGGGCGACTGCGCGGGTTCTTCGAGCAGGCACCCGGCTTCATGGCCCTACTGCGCGGACCCGACCACGTCTTCGAGCTGACCAATGCCGCCTATGTCTCCCTCATCGGCCGGGACGTGCTGGGCAAGACGGTGCGGGAGGCGCTCCCGGAGGTTGAAGGACAGGGCTTCTTCGAACTGCTGGACCAGACGTACGCAACCGGGGAGACCTCCACTGCGCGTCGTGCGCCGGTCACGCTCGCCTCCGGTGCGAACGGCGCTTCCAGCCAACACTTCATAGATTTCGTCTATCAGCCCATCCGCGACGCGGCGGGCGCGGTCAGCGGCATCTTCGTCGAGGGCAGCGACGTCACAGAGGCGGCGCTGGCAGAGGACGCGCTCCGCGCGAGCGAGGCGCAGTTCCGCAGCGTGCTGCACCAGATGCCGGTCGGTATCGCCATCGCCGACCATGAGGGCCGCGTCACATACTGCAATCCAGCGCTGGAGCGCATCCTGCGCCATCCCACGATGCCGTCGCCGGGGGTGCAGGCCTACGGAGAGTGGGGCGCCCGGCACCCCGATGGCCAGCCCTACGCGCCGAAGGAGTATCCGCTCGCCCGCGGCCTGAAAGGCGAGGTCGTCGAAGAGGACTTGGCTCGCTATCGCCGTGGCGACGGCCTCGAGGCCTGGATCAGGCTGAGCAGCATCCCGCTGCGGGACGGAGCGGGACGGATCACCGGCGCGCTGGCAGCCGTGCTCGACGTGGACGAGGCCGAGCGCGCCCGCCAGGTGCTGGCGCAGCACCAGGAGGAGCTGACGCGCCTGGTCGAGGAGCGCACGGCCGAGCTTATGGCCTCTGAGGAGACCCTGCGCCAGGCGCAGAAGATGGAGGCAGTGGGCCAGCTCACGGGCGGCATCGCGCACGACTTCAACAACATGCTCCAGGGCATCGCGGGCAGCCTGGACATGATGCGGCGCCGGATAGAGCAGGGACGCACGGCCGAGATGGGCCGCTATGTGGACGCAGCGCGCCAGGCTGTGGATCGGGCGGGGACGCTGACGCAGCGGCTGCTGGCCTTCGCGCGGCGCCAATCGCTGCAAGCCGAACCCGTGAACCCGGATGCGCTGATCGCGGGTATGGAGGACCTGGTCCGGCGCACGGTGGGGCCGGCGATCACGGTCGAGCTGCGCAGAGACGGCGGTCCCTGGGCGGTGCTGTGCGACCCCAATCAGTTGGAGAACGTGCTGCTCAACCTGGCCATCAACGCGCGCGACGCCATGCCCAAGGGCGGCAGGCTCACCATCGGCACCACCCTCAAGGCGCTTGATGCCGCGGACGTGGCCGGCCAGGACGGGGCGAGGCCCGGCGACTACGTGGAAATCCTGGTGGCCGACACCGGCATGGGCATGGATGAGGCCACCCGGGCGCGCGCCTTCGAGCCGTTCTTCACGACCAAGCCGCTCGGTCAAGGAACTGGCCTGGGGCTGTCCCAACTGTATGGTTTCGTGCGGCAGTCGGACGGGGTGGTGCGCCTCGACAGCACGCCGGGCCGGGGCACAACCGTGCGGCTTTGCCTGCCCCGGCAGGAACACGGGCTGGGGCAGGAGAAACCTTCAGCACCGAAAGCGGAAGCGGAGAAGGCCGGTGCGGGCGGGACGGTGCTGCTGGTCGAGGACGAGGAAGGCGTGCGCGCCATGGCGGCCGAGTATCTGCGCGACCTGGGCCACACGGTGCTTGAGGTCGGGGACGGACCCGCTGCGTTGCGCCTTTTGCGCCTTGGTTCGCGCGTGGATCTGCTGGTGACCGACGTGGGCCTGCCCGGCGGCATGAACGGGCGGCAGATCGCCGACGCCGCGCGCGAGCGCAGGCCGGGCCTGCTCGTGCTGTTCGTCACGGGCTATGCGGGCCTTGTGCTCGACGGCCAGCTCGCGCCGGGCATGGAGGTGATCGGCAAGCCATTTGCGCTGGACGTCCTCGCCGCCAAAGTACGGGCCATGTTGGAGCTGGCATCCGCCGCGTGACACGCGGCATCAGCCCGGAGCAGGGCGCAGGCCATCCTTAGCTGCCGCTGAAGCCCACTCTGACACATCGAAGGCGACTTTGGAGAATGACACCGGTCCCGCGCCGGTTTCACAGACCCAATCGGACGTTTGACGGTCTGTGAAATAGGAGAGAAGGTTGTGATGGCCGATCAACGGCACGTGCCAGCATACAGGATCAAGAGCAACAAAGATGCCAACCGCAACGATCGTGGCAAGCACTCGCTGCCGGTTAGGTGCAGCACGGCAGGCCTAATACTGGCCTCAGCCAAGTTGCCACGCTGCTACGGCCGTAGCGCCCCTTCGAGACTGGTTGCTAACTTCGGTGGGACTGCGGCGCTCTCACCATAATGAGCATTTCTGCGTCGGTGCGGTGCAGCATAATACTGCCTCATGCGCCGGCAGGGCTGGGCGGTCGCGCTGTCCTGGAAGTTCTCGGACAGGCTGTCGAGCCAGTCCTGGTAGCTAATCTGCAACTCGATCAGCTCGGGCCTATGCTCACGAAGGTAGAAAGGGAATATTGTTGTTCGTTTTCAATTTACTGTCGGCGTTCCTCGCTGTTCTGGCAGCGTGCGCGTGGACCTATTCATCGACGGTGAAGGGCTACCCGACCGCTAATCCGGAACCCAGACAGCCGGGACCATCCTATCCAACCCCACAGTTGGGGATGGAACGTGACAAGAAGGGACGCCAATACGAGCTGTTTACGACGATACGATTTCGCAACAAATGGAATGGATGCGCTGCCTTGTTTGCTGCGACAGCAGCAATCTTTCAAGCAGTGGCCGCGATGCTGTCATTCTTCTCGAACTTCTGAAAAGGAACCTCGCGTGCGCCACACTTGCCTCATAGCTCTTGACTCAAGTTCCCTAGCCTTTGACGCTTTACTCTGGATTCGCTCGTTGGCTAGTGCTCAAGTCCTAGATTAAGATCGAGGCCGAAGCGGATGGTAGGGCCGAAGGGGAGAGGAATGGCGGAGCGCACATCAGTCCACGATTGGTCCAATACCATTTTAGCCACCATAGCACTGATTGTGTCGGGAGCGTCGCTTTTCTTCACCTGGCGGAGCAATCAGGCGAAGAATGAGTCGCTAGGCATGGTCGTGCGACAGGTACACGACTGCCGCACAGAATACCGCGGTGGACCCGAAGTTGGGCAGATCGGCCTTTGCTGGGCGGTGACACTGGCCAACGAAAGCGAGAGTCGGTTATCCATTGTCGATCAGCGCGTCTTTGATCTCCAGGACGGCAAAACGGCCTGGCTCGGCGGCTTTCAAAACCTTGAAGCTGCAGACGGGGTTCCGCTTCATTTGCCAATAACGCTTGATGGCGGGGAAGCAAAGGAGATCTATGTAAGAGGCGGCATCATGGTGCCGCGCGCGGTTGCGCAGGCGATTGCACAAATGCCTGAGTTTCAGAACCATACGCTCAGCTCACTGCCGTTAGAGGCAGTTCAGCGCACTCTCGCAGTGTCAAAATTGGACTTCCTCGGTAACAAGGTCGAGCCGATCATTATTGATGAGCATTACATGGGTTTCTCGATAACCACACCGCTGAAAGGAGTAGTGAACGTTCTCACGTTGACAACAGGTCGTGGTGCAACATTCAGCACCCGAATGACTTATCCGCTCGATTTGGGTCAATACCAGACTACGCCCAATACCAGCCTGCGCTATTGAGCATCTTTCAGGAGCTGCAATAATATTAGTCTTTGCATCTGTCATAACGTCCGATATGCCCCGGCAGGACGCCACCACTTTGTGGCTCACAGCAGCAATGTTGGGTTAGACCCTTGTCGGAAATTACTTTGAAATCTTCATCTCAATGAGCCTGTTTACAATATGGTCAAGAGGGAATGTAGGACTTACCATCACTAGCAGCAATGCAACTCCCACGACCTTCACGATCACAGCAAGCACTGTGCCCAATTTATCTTCTGGAAGCCCAATCTCTTTCCTATTTGCAAATATTAGTAGAAAGGCAGACAGCGAGAGACCAAAGAAATATATACTATGCATGAAAAATACAAAGGAGGACAGCAGCTTACTATCCACCTGGCTGGATAATACTCTTAACGCGATTACAAGAAGAAACCAGCCAACGAATTTGAATGAGATATCGAGACACTTAAATATGTATTTGGACGTGAATACAATGAGGTATCTAAATGCTGCATCGTCTGGCATGGTCTTTCAACACCCATCATTTAGAAAGTCTAAGTGCCCGTTTGAGAATACCGCGTCGGCACAGCCTCTAGAGGCTGGCTAGCACGCCAGGAGGCTACATCTTGTGGTCAGCCACCATTCTCAAACGGGCACTAAGAGACGTCGCCCTGGTTACGTTGTAGCTGTTTACTGGTTTTGCAGCATCGCGCCGTCCTGCCGTCTCTGGCGATCCCGGCCAAGTTCCTTTACCGATCCAAGCCGCCCTCAGTATCCCTGAATCATCCGGTAATCGGCATGGCCGCCCACCTCGAATGCTCCCGCGCCCTCGTCCACCCGGATGCATGGTTTCGACTTCAGTCCGCACCGCTTCAGCTTCACCACTATCCCCCTCTTGGCCCAGTCGTCCCACCTGCCCTGCATCTCCGCCACCTCCATCTGCAGCCGCCACTTCTCCGGCCGCGCCGCCGCAACCGCCCTCATGTCCCACCACAGCATCAGCTCATTCGCCAGCCACCCCACCAGCGCCGCCACCGCCGCCACCAGCCAGCCCAGCAACCGCCAGCTCGTCCATGCCACCACGCCCCGCAGAGCCGCATCTGCCTGCTGGAGGACATAGCGTCGGGTGTCACGTGGACAACGCTAGGCTAGAACCAAGGCGAACAGCGTTGAATTCACTCGCACATCCCGCAACCGTCCACTCTCTGGATGGCTCTGACACCCTCTGTTCAAGGGCTGTTTTCATGTCCACAGAATGCGTAACACAAACATCAGGCGTCGCGTAATCGCCTACCACGTTTTGGGGACGCTGGTGTTCCTGGCCCGTTCACGCGTCGCGTTGTCTGCATGACACCCGACGCTATGCCCTCCCCTACCCACGGTCGCCCGGAGTCTGAACATCGGCCGTGGTATGGGCAAACCTCGCGTCCCAGCAAAAGTTTGAGGTAAGGCCGGCACTGCAACTTGCAGGCACGAAGGTCGCTGGAATTGGCCTTCCCGTCCCGCTGGACACGCCATCGGTGCCGATCTTGTTCGTGTCTGACGGGCTGGACCTGTCCCTGGAGTTCGCCGGGCCAAACGTGGTTGAGGCGCTTGGTACAGATGCCGGCCTGACTGCTGCGCCGCATCACATACGACCTGCATGATGGTGGGCGCAGCCTGAGCCTGGATCGCCATCCAGGCCCGCCGATCGCTGCCGCGCTGGCGGCCGCACACGTTTACGGATTCAATGGCCTGTGAGACTCCCTTCCGACTTAGCATCAATGCCGGGTAGGTAGGAATTGAGGGAGAGATACCGCAATGGGGATTAAGAAGGGTAGCCCTCCGCCCCGTGTCACTAGCGTGTCAGACGGTGTGTCACTAGCGTGTCACATCTGGGACAGCAAGCGTGACAGCAAAAGCAATACACATCATTGCACCCTCAGCAGGTGGGAGAGCGATCATGGCGTAAGTCCGACGCATTGAACGTCGTTAGTCCGGCGTTGACGACGACGTAAGTCCGGTGGTGGGGCGGGCCTACAGGGCAGCCCTTGCCTATCCTCGACCTCGTCAGACGGCGTTTCCAGTCATCGCCGCCCTGCATCAAACCTGAACACGCCGCAGTCATCGGGTCCACCCATAACGAAGCGGTCTCCGCGGAATGCATTGATCGCCCTGGGCGCTACGTCTGAGCCAACCGGTGGGGACTGCCAGATTAGAACGAAGGCGATCTTTGCGCGATCACATAAGACACCGCCGTTCCGGCCCGTCCCAGTGACCCTGTAAACGGCGGCATTCACCCGCGCTCCGGTTTCATCCACGAACGGAGCTGTGCCAGCCGCGGCGATCTGGATGTATCTGCCGCCCCGGAAGTCGATCCGATCCGGGGAGAACCTGACCGGGCCAATGAATTGCTCGGCCGTGTTGCTAGTCGGCGTCCAGCTTTCAGTAGGCGACGCCGCCTGAACTGTGAACGTCAGGGCCATAGCGGCTAGAACGCAGCGAGCTAGCATCGTCAGCTTCCTCCTCTGGCGCTGACCCGGACCTAGCTCAAATCCGTTACCGATTCAATCCGGTGAACGAAGCAGGGCGTTCGCCAGCCGCCTTGCTCCCGCCACTGTGTCAAGCCTGACTGGGCACGATAAGAGAGAGGAACGAAGCATGCGCAGGATGGTGGCTGGATACTTGGTAGCGGCGGCACTGGCGCTGGGAGCGCTGGCCGGGATGATGCCGTCGCAGGCCGAGGCTGCGGTGTTGGCTCCGCTCAGCGTCGTCCAGGAGCCCGGCAGCTTGGTGCAGACGGTCCAGTACTATGGCTACCCCGGCTATTACGGCCGGCCCAGGTTCTATGGCCGCCGGCGCTTCTACGGCTACCGGCGCTTCTACGGCGGCCCGCGCTTCTATCGGCATGGTCCGGGCTTCTATGGCCGGCGGGGCTACTACCGCTGACGGGCGGGACGCCTCCTACGGCCAGGCGGTGAAGCCGGACCGCAACGGCGCTGTGGCCCAGGATGACGCCGACTATGTACTGACGACCGGCAGGCCGGTCAGGACGTTGCAGGCGTGGTGTTCGCCAACGGCGACGAACCCGGTGTGAGGCTGCGGAAGGAAGAACCATGAAGCGGCTCATGCTCGCAACGGTCGCGGTTGCTGCCGCGCTGTCCCCCGCTTGGGGGCAACGCGTGGTGCCGAAAGAACGGACCATGCATGTGGCAACCCAGGCCGGCCAGGAACTCCATGTATTTACCTACGCGTCTTGGCACCGTGACTGTTCGCCCGAAGGGCCGCCGCAGATCGTCATCCACATGCAGCCGGCTCATGGAGACATCTTACTTCGGCCGGCCCCGTCCACCGTGAGCGTCATCCGCGAAGGGGCACCGGACTGTACGGGCCGAACCTACCCGGGCATCGGCGTCTGGTATGTGCCCGCGCCAGGCTTCCGGGGTGCAGACCAGTTCGACTACAGCGTGGTCAAGCCCAACAGCTCATCCCATGACACAGTGGTTGTCGTTGTTCGGTAAGCCCGCGTCCTGCACGGACGCGGCCTTGGAGGTCATTGAGGAGCGGCGGGCCTGCAACGTACCCATGTGGCTGGACCCGCCCGACCTGACAGTTAAACGATAGGGTCAGCCATCTCATTGTGATGGGTAAGCGTCGGCTGTAGGCCGCGGTTTTGGTTGTCCGGCGCTGGCCTGAGTTGG
>CAXTGN010000005.1:4586-34367 GCA_964243455.1 uncultured Acidobacteriaceae bacterium | reverse complement strand
TGGCCTAGAGGAATGACCGTCTAGAACAGAATTCGGCTTACGAGCCGCCTGCACATCTGCCTCTCTAGACAGAGTCGCTCCCGCGGCTCATGCATCTTTTGTGGCACGGTCATGTTACCGAGGTCGTCGTAGAATCCAGCAAACTGCTATGACTCCCTCAGCTGAGCTTCTCCGGCGTATCTCGCTCTTCGGCTCGCTTGCGCTTGCGCTGGTCCTTTCCGGCTGCGGTGTCGGCACGGTGACCACGGAAACGGCTGGCTCGCTCGCGATCACCGGCAGCGTTCACGGCGGCGTGCAACCGATCACGGGTGCCACCATTCAGCTCTTCGCCGTGGGTGCGTCCGGCAACGGCTCGCAGGCCAGCAGCCTGCTGACAAACCCCGTCGTGACGGACAGCCACAGCTATTTCACGCTGACGGGCGACTACAGCTGCCCCTCCGCGAATGCGCAGGTTTACCTGGTCGCCCGCGGCGGCAATCCTGGCTTCTCCTCCAGCGTGAATAACCGCGCCTTGGTGCTGCTTTCGGCGCTGGGCAACTGCGGCGACCTGCTGGCAAACCCGAACCGCTTCATCTCGCTGAACGAGGTGTCCACCGTGGCCGCGGTGTATGGCCTTGCCCAGTTCATGACCGCATACGATCACGTCGGCGCGAGTGCGACAAATGCCACGGGCATCGCCAACGCCTTTCTGGATGCGCAACTCCTCGCTGACACCTCCACCGGTCTGGTCCCGCAGCTGGCCTCCAATCTGAGCGTGGAGGCTGGCAAGCTGTATGCTCTCGCCGATGTCATTGTGCCCTGCGTGAACTCGGATGGCGGCACGGCCTGTGCACCGCTGTTTGCGGCAGCCACCCCGGCCGGCGGAACCGCGCCGACGGACGTTCTCGGCGCGTTACTGAATATTGTCAAAAACCCCGGCCATAACGTCGCTGCGGTGTTCAACGTGATTACCTCTACACCGCCCTACCCGACAACACTGACCTCCGCGCCGAGCGACTGGACGATGAGCCTCACTGTTACCGGCGGGGGTATGGTGGAACCGACCCAGCTCGCGATCGATAAGCTGGGCAACGTGTGGGCGGCAAACTATGGCGATCCCGGTCCGGCGGGCCTTGTCGCCTTTTCGCCGCAGGGCACACCGCTCTCCGGCTCACCCTTCGGCGCAGGCCTGCAGACGGACGCGTATGGTCTCGTGGTGGACAAGAATGGCGACGTCTGGGTCACCAGCGCAGACAACGTGAACGCTGGGTATACCGTTGGCAGCGTGGCTAAGTTTCAGGGAGCCAGCTCACCTTCGCCCGGTGCTCTGGTGGGTCAGTTCTACGACAGTACCCTGGATTGGCCGGAATCCGTTGCATCCGACCCCGCCGGCTCAGGAACCATCCTGATCGGCAACTACGTCGGGGGCACGGTCACGGTCTATGACCTGAACGGCAACTACCTTAGCAATCTAGGCAACCGCCTTCCTGTATTTCCGGTTGCTGTTTCGTCCGATAATGCCGGCGGCGCCTGGGTGGGCGACCAGGGCGATCAGAACATCCTTCACCTCTTTGCGAACGGTTCCGTGCAGGTCGTCCAGTGCTGTAATGGGGCGCAGTCCGTCAGACTGGACCGGCATGGCAATGTCTGGGCGAGCAACTATTACCCGTTTGGCATACCTCCCGCATACTCGTTCAGCGAGGTAGCCGCGAACGGTACGGTGTTGATCAACAAGAAGTCCGGCGGTGGCCTGAACTCGCCTGGTGGGGGCACCCTGGACGCTGCCGGGCAGTTCTGGGTAGCGAACTACAACGGCACGAACGGCGCACGGTACGGCACATTCAGCGAGATAGCCGGGAACGACGCCAGTGTGGCAGCCGGCACGCCCTTAACTCCAGCCTCCGGTCTGGGACTCGATGCGAAGATGTCCCTCGCGTATACCATCGCACCGGACGCCAGCGGAAATATCTGGCTGACGGTGCGCAACGGCAACAGCCTGCGCATGTTCTTCGGCTTGGCCGCGCCAACCGCTACACCCGCAACGCCCACCCCGCAGGCTCCCTAAACCGCAACGGCATGGCGTTGGGCCGATCCGACCAAGAAGGTGTGCGAGGCGGCTGCCTGACCCACAAATCTGCGAACACGTCCGCGTCTGAGGCCCCAAGGGCGCTCGTCTAACAGGGTGTGCGAAGGCCTTTCACTCGAAGACTCGCGTCTATCCTCCTGGTCTTGCCATGTCTCGCGGCGTCGTGGTTGGCCGCATCCGGCCAACGGCCTCCTGCCTTCGAACTGCTTACCCGCCGCATGGACGTCGATGTCGACGGATCCCCCAATGCGTATGGGCCGCCCGGCAGCAAAGCCCTCGACTCGTTGAAGCACGCTCACTACCGCGGGATCAGAAACGCCGAAATCGTTGGCTATCTCACTGAAGAAGACCATCCGAACAAGCCCGTGCTGCAGGGACCACATGATCCCTGTCCAGGGCTCTACATCTCGCAGACAGCGTTCACGGATCCCCGCCGCAAGGAGGAGCGTGACGTCGGGCGCTATGTGGACGCGACCCGCATTAACTACATCGTGCTGGGCGATCAGGCGCGGCGCGGGGGCGCGCGGCTCGGAGATTTCGTAGCGGTGTACTCGCGCGCCACGCATCGAAGCGCCTTTGCCATCGTGGGAGATGACGGCAATCCCACCGGGGATGAGGGCTCGCTGCACCTGCTGCAAGTGCTCGGTTATCCCTTTCAGGACGGGCGGCACGACGCGGTAGAAACGCCGGAGATCATCGTTCGCTTTTATCCCGGGTCCAACCCACGCCACCTGTTCTTCCGTTCGCAGGAGGCATTGAATACTGCCGCCCAGCACACGGGGGTCAGCCGTGACTTCTCCACGAGTCCTCTGGCGCAAGCACGGCATCCAAACCCGCATACGAAGTGAACCCCTTGGTAAGCGCGTCATCTTGACGGGTCCAGTTCACTTCTCAAAAAGAGGATTTGCATGCAATTTCGTCAGCTAGGCCGTAGTGGCCTGAAAGTACCCGAGCTATGTTTCGGAACCGGCACGTTTGGGGGAAGCAACGAGTTCTTTCAGGCCTGGGGCAATACCCAGGTCGATGACGCGCGCAAGCTCATCGACATCTGCATGGAGGCCGGCTGTAATTTCTTCGATACAGCCGACATCTACTCCGACGGCACAAGCGAAGAGGTGCTGGGGCAGGCCATTCACCATTTAAAGCGCGAAGAAGTTCTTATCTCCACCAAAGCGACTTTTCGCAGCGGCAAGGGGCCGAACGATGTCGGGAGTTCGCGGTACCACCTGACGCAGGCCCTCGAAGGCTCACTGAACCGCCTGCGCACGGACTACATCGATGTGTATCACCTGCATGGCTTCGATGCGCTCACGCCAGTCGAAGAGACCCTGAACACGCTGGACAAGTTCGTGCGTGAGGGCAAGATACGCTACATCGCCTGCTCCAACTTCTCCGGTTGGCAGCTGATGAAGTCACTGAGCGTGAGTGAGCGATACGGATGGGCTCGCTACGCCGGCCACCAGGTCTATTACTCGCTGGTGGGCCGCGACTACGAGTGGGAGTTGATGCCGCTGGCACAGGATGGAGGTGTGGGCGCGCTGGTCTGGTCCCCGCTTGGCTGGGGCCGTTTGGGTGGCAAGATCCGCCGTGGTCAGCCACTCCCTGAAGAAAGCCGCCTCCAGAGCAAGATGGTCACCGACGCCGGTCCGCTGCCCGACACCGAATACGTCTACAACGTCGTCGAGGCGCTGGACGAAGTCGCAGCCCAGACCGGCTACTCCATCGCACAGATCTCGCTCGCCTGGCTGCTTGCCAAACCGACCATCTCGACGGTGATCATCGGTGCGCGTGACGAGAAGCAATTGCGCGCAAACCTTGCCTCGGTCGAGATCAAGCTCACCCCCGACCAGATCAATCGGCTCGACACTGTCAGCCAGCCCAAGCTCGCCTACCCTTACTGGCATCAGGTGCAGTTCGACGAGCGCAATCCCTTCCCGGTCCCGCAAACCCACGCATAAGGCAGAAGTAGACGCAAAAAGAATGGCGAGTGCACAGGCACTCGCCATTCCCCGTTGCGATTCGCTTGCCTGCTTGCCTAGTGTCCGGCACTTGCCGCTGCATTCTTCGGCGGCCGCGGTATGAACAGAAGCAGCGGAAGCATGAGCGCGCAGAAGATCGTCAGGTATCGAATGATGTCGATATAGGCCAGGGTCGCTGCCTGCGCGTGCATCTGGTTGTAGATGAAGCCCTGCGCTTGATGGATGGCGCCCTCGGAGGCTCCTCCAAAGGGACCTCCGCTGGGTCCCACTCCGTTGTTGCTCTTGAACATGCCCGCAAAGGCCTCTACATGCTGGTTGTACGCCGGGTTACCCGGCGTCAGGTTCCGGATCATCGAGCTCTCATGAGCCTGGGACCGCCTGACCAGAAGTGTTGCCATGAACGCCGTTCCGCAGGATCCGCCAATGTTCCGTGCCAGATTGGTGAGCCCGGAGACGTCATTGTTCTCGGTCTGCTTCACTCCGACATAGGCCAGAGTATTGATCGGAATAAAGAGAAACGCCAGGCCGCTGGCCTGAAACACGCGCATAAAGACAAGCTCGCCGTAACTGACGCCGAGATTGATCTTGGCCATGTACACCAGGCTGGTTGTCAGCATGAAGAAGCCAAAGCCCAGCAGCTTGCGTGGGTCTACTTTGCCGGAGAGGAAGCCCACCACGGGCATCATTGCCATCATCATGAAGCCCGCCGGCGAAAGCACAAGACCAGCCAGCTCGGCGGTGTAGCCCAGCAGGGTCTGCACGAACTGCGGGATCAGGATCGTGGTGCCGTACAGGGAAAAGCCGAGCACAAACATCAGGATGAACGAGATCGCAAAGGATCTTCGCGTGAACAGTGTGAGGTTCAGCAGCGGTCGATGTCCTTCGCGCAGCTGCTTGAGCTCCCACCAGATCAGGGTCACAAACGCGACCACCATGACCACGACGAAGAACGTGATGAGGTGGGAGCCGAACCAGTCATCTTCCTGCCCTTTGTCGAGAACAAACTCAAGCGAGCCGAAGGTCAGGCCGACGAGCGCGAATCCCAACAGGTCGAGCCGGATGCCGCCCTTTTGCGACTGCTCGACCTCCTTCTTCACATACGGTGGATCCTCTACGATCCTGTGCGTCAGAAACAGCGACAGGAGGCAGATGGGCACGTTTAGGAAGAAAATCCAGCGCCAATCGAAGTTGTCTGTGATGTAGCCGCCAAGCGTCGGACCGATTGCCGGAGCTACCACGACCGCCAGACCGTACATCGCAAAGGCCTGGCCACGTTTTTCCGGTGGAAAGGTATCGGCCAGGATCGCCTGTTCGCTCGGCGCCAGCCCGCCACCGCCCACTCCCTGCAGGATACGGAAGAAGACCAGCAGCGGCAGGCTCGGCGCCAGCCCGCACATCGCGGACGAGATGCCGAACAGCGCCACGCAGATCATGTAGAACTTTTTCCGGCCAATGAACGTGGTCATATAGGCGCCGGCCGGAAGGATCACGGCGTTGGCGACCAGGTAGGCCGTCAGCACCCAGGTTGCTTCGTCCTGCGTCGCTCCCAAACCGCCGGCAATGTGCGGCAGGGCCACGTTGGCAATGGAGGAGTCCAGCACTTCCATGAAGGTCGCCAGGGTGACCGTCATGGCGACGATCCACGGATTGATCGACGGACGCCAGGGCTTTTCGGCCGGGGCGGCGACAGAGGAGGTCGTGAGGTCTGCGGTTGCTGCTGCGGCCATAGATGTCTGGTCTCAGATTCTAGGCAGTCGAGGGCGGATTCAGAAATGCCACGTTTCTCTCGATTCGTCTACCAAACAGAAATCCCGCGAACACCGTTGCGTCTTGTGGACCTGACGGGCGGTCTAAGGAAGTGCTAGGCTTCTGCTTTGCCGGTCAGCCGGTCGGGTCCTCCAAGGCGCCCTGTATATCTTCTTCCAAGGAGCACGATGAATCAGGATCTGGAACACCTCATCGTGCTGCAGGCTCAGGATCTCGACCTCGCCCGACTCCGTACAGAGATGGCCGAAGCGCCGCGTCGGGTAAAGATCGCCGAAGCCGCGTTCCAGGCCGCAGAAAAGGCCCTCAACTCCCTCCGCGCCTCGCTGGCCGGTGAAGAAAAGCTGCGTCGCGGTCAGGGAAGCGACGCAGCGACGCAACGCACCAAGCTCGATCGCCTGCGCCGCAATCTGGATGCGGCTACCAGTTCAGTCCAGGTCTCGGCCTTTGAGCAGGAGATCCGTTTTGCGCAGGCAGCCATCTCCAAGCTGGAAGATGAAGAACTCGCTTCGATGGAACGCACCGAAACGCTGGAATCCGAGGAGAAGAAGGCGGAGGCGCTCACGGCGCAACGGCGGCAGGAGCTCGAATCCGAACGCGTCCGCGCCGCTCGCACCGTCGCCGAAAATCAAGCCGCCATCGCCGGGGTCGAGCAGCAACGGCGCGATCTGCGGGCGCAGGTAACAGAGGATCGGCTCGCTATCTATGACCGTTTGAGCAAGATAAAGGGCACAGCCGTGGCCGAGGCACTTGGGAACACACTGGTGGGTAAATGCTCCGCATGCCAGATGGGCGTGCGGCCACAGCGCTGGCAGGATCTCATCGGCCGGGACCACGAGGACGAGATCTTTCTGTGCGAAAGCTGCGGCCGGATGCTCTTCTGGGACCCGCGCCGCGATACGCCAAAGCCCTGGGAGGCCGGAGACCGCCTGCGTCGTGCCCAGACAGGGAGCGTACGATGAGTCTGACTTCTCACGGGCACGAGCGCAAAACGATCTGTATCGACATGGATGAGGTCATGGCGGATGCCCTGGGCGAACATCTCCTGCGCTACAACCGCGACTTCAACGAGAAGCTCACGATTGCTGATCTGCACGGCAGATGGATCTGGGACTACGTGCCTCCCGAGCGGCTGGCCCGCCTGGAACACTACATTCGCACTGATGACTTCTTCGCCAACCTCGAAGTCATGCCGTACGCGCAGCGGGTGATGGAGCGCCTGCAGGAGCGATACGACATCTTTATCGCTACGGCAGCTATGGAAGTCCCCACCAGCTTTACGGCCAAGTTCGATTGGCTGAAGCGGCATTTCCCGTTCATCCGTCCGTCGCACATTGTTTTCTGTGGAGACAAAGGCATTCTGCGAGGGGACTACCTGATCGACGACAACCCACGTCAGCTTCGACGGTTTCGAGGTGAGGGCATCCTGTTCAGCGCACCCGCCAACGTCTTCGTGACAGGATTTCGGCGTGTCGAAAACTGGCTGGACATCGAAAAGCTGTTCCTTGGCTGACCGATCAGCGGCGGCGCTTGTTGCCTCCGCCGACCGCTGTCTTTGAGCCTCGCGATGGAACGCGTGAACCGGTATGGTGACCGCGTGGGTGCTCCTGCATCGTGATGATCAGCGCTTCACAATTATCTTCGCCGACACGCTCGTAGCTGTGGGTTGCGCTGGCATGGAAGAAGACGGCATCGCCATGCTCCAGGTCTTCGGCCTGGCCGTCGTGATTCAGTCGCAGGCAGCCGGAGAGCACATAGAGGAACTCCGCCCCGGCATGGGCATGCGAGCGCGGCTGACGGCTGTCTGTGGCGGGCAGGAACTCGGCGACATACGGTGCGACGCCCCCGTCGACGGGAACATGCCCCAGACTCTCAAAGAAGTAGCCGGGATCGTCGACACCTGTCTGCGGCAGGCGCTGACGCTCTGCGGCGCGCAGAACGCGGAAGAACTCAGGGCGCTCCGGCTCGAAGAAGTAACTCATGTCCTTGGAGAAGACCATGGCGATGCGCGCCAGGTTGCGTAACGTGGGCACCACGCGACCGGTCTCCAGTTGCGAAAGAAAGCTGGCGGACAGGCCGGTGTGCCGCCCAAGCTCGACCAGTCCCATCTGTTTTCGTTGCCGCAGGAACTTGATGCGGTCCCCGATCCGCTTGCCTTCGATGAATGCCTCAGCGACCTCGGGATCGACGCCTCCGGACTCCGTGATATCGTGATCGTCCGCCTCGGGTGCACCCGGCAGCAGGCCGATGCCGTCCAGGGCACCGTCCATTACTGCTCCTGATAGGCCATTACCGTTCTTTGGCTTCCCTGGAAGCGGGTGTTGCAAGGCTTGGATGCCCACACCGTTCTGTTGAGCCTGCGGATCAGTAGCTTGCGACTTTTTGGGCACACGCGTCTCCAGCGCAGGTCCCTACTGTCAACCTGCTTTACCTAATGAAAGATGTTGTGATGAGACCAAAGCGTTGCACGCGTTTCAGAGCGATCGGGGCGAGTCGTCTGTCGCAGGCCAATCCCCTCTCGAAGCGGTGCTAGGCTCAACGCATGCGGTTGCAAGGGTGCCGTTTTCGAACACGGCCCACCAGTCTGTTTGCATTGTCAGTGCTCCTCGCCCCGGTTTTCGGTCTCACGCTTGGGTGCGCCAGTCCCGGAGCGCCCCGGCCGCCTTCGCTGCATCTGCCACAACCCGTCGGGGATCTGGCAGGGACCCGTTCCGGCGATGACGTCGAGATCCGGTTTACGATCCCTTCGCGAACCACTGATGGCTTGCCGCTTCGGAACGGCCCTTTGTCCGCAACCCTGTGTCGCCGGGTGGCCGCGGGCAATGTCTGCAAGCCCGTAACGGCGAATGTTCCCCTGAACGCTGCCGGTCACCGGTCGACCCCGGAAACGGTGCTTTGGACAGATCGGCTGCCCAGCGAGCTGCTTACCGGTTCCGCGCGGTCCATCGCCTATCAAGTGCAGGTCAGCAACGGTGAGGGCAAGTCCGCAGGCTATTCCGCGCCCAGTTACGTGGCCGCCGGTGCAGCGCCGCTCCGGGTTGAAGGCTTCCAGGCGCAGGGAATCCGTTCCGGCGTGCTGCTCCGATGGACGCCCGAAGCCGGCACTGGAGAAGTTCTACTTGAGCGCGAGCAGCTCGACCCACTACCGGCCAGCGGTCCTTCCAAGGGAGCAAACCCCGCGACGTCCCGGGCCTTTTCTCACGGAACGCATCAGCCAGCGAAGACAGCGAGCGATGCGGTCTGGCTGCAGGCTGAGCCGGGCAATTCAAATTCGGCACAAACCATTGACGGCACGATCACGGAGGGCGTTCGCTACCGGTACATCGCCGTGCGGAGGATCGTCGCGCAGGTCGGCGGACGGTCGTTGGAGCTGCGCAGTGCGCCCTCGAGCCCCGCCGAGATCGCGTGGCGCGACGTCTACCCGCCACCCACGCCGCAAGGGTTGACGGCGATAGGTTTTGCGGAAACATCCGCAGCCTCAACCAGCACCGCGGCGTACGCGGTGGATCTCATCTGGCAGCCTGTCGTTGACCTGCGGGTGATTGGTTACAAGGTGACCCGTGTCGCGCTGTCTTCCACCGGTGATGTGCAAGGTGCACCTGAACCGCTGAACAAAGAGCCCGTCAGCACGCCGGCGTTCCACGACGCCACCGCTGTTCCGACGCAGAGCTACAGGTACACGGTGACCGCCGTGGATGGGAAGGGCAATGCCAGCACGCCGGCCGAGACCACAGTGCAGGCGGCGCAAGTAATCAGCGCTAAGCAAGAGATCCGTAGGTAAGCAGTCATCCTGAGTGCAACGAAGGGCCTCTGTATTCTGCCGAACTGGCACCACCGCCCACAGAAGATACCAAGGTCCTTCGCAATACTCACATTACTGTCCGCCCGAGGCCTTGCGAGCCGCCTCGAACTCATCCCCGGCGTTCCACCGGACCGTCGCGGGTGCGGTCAGCACCTGCCAGCCGAGATCCATGCCGAAGCGAACAAGCTTCGCGTCGCCTCGGAAGTCCCATTTTGGGTCGAACTCGTCGGAAAAGTTGTGATAGTGGTTGTCGTTGAAGTCCTTCTCCTGTGCCTCGCCCCACCTACGGTCATGTCCCTCGTCCAGCGTGCCTGAATTCCTACGCGCGATAGCGAGAAGGGGTCGGAGCGGTAGTAGGAGCCGGCCTCGGGACGCGGATCGGGCACAATCGCCAGATCGAAGCGCTGCGCCGTGGCCTGGACGTTCGGGTAAAAGCTGGTCCGCTGCGCCCCGTTCACGTTGATCTCCTTTTGAACGCCCAGCGGAAGGAGCATGTCGTAGTTGATGTCCAGGGCAATCTGGGAGGCCGGAACGGGCGGATGCTGGCCAAGGTACTCCGAGCCCAGCAGACCCTGCTCTTCGGCGGTGACAGCAGAGAAGATGATCGAGTGAGGCAGGGTGAGACCACTGTCGACAGCTGCCTTCCAGCTGCGCGCCATTTCCAGCAGTATGGCCACCCCCGTTCCGTTATCCGCAGCACCGTTATAGATGTTGTCGCCCGCTTTGCCAGGCACGATGCCCAGATGGTCGTAATGTGCGGTGTATAGCACCGCCTGGTCAGGCAGATGGGCAGCGTGGCTGGAACTTGGCAGCATGGCCACGACGTTCGGGCTCTGGAAGGGGCGCACGGTGCTGGTGACTGTTGCCTGCAGGTGTACGGGAACTTCGACTGCGTGGAAGCCGCGCTGACCGGCAGCGGTGAACTCCTTATCGAGATCCATTCCGCCTATGGCAAAAAGCTTGCGCGCCACGTTCAGCTGGATCCAGCTCGCGGCCTTCACATGGGGGTTTGTGTCGTCACGCAGATAGGTCTTCTCTGACGTATTGGAGTTCTGGACGACGTTCCATCCATAACTGGCAAGGTCCGTGCGATGGATGATCAGCGCACCGACGGCGCCCATACGCGCAGCCTGCTCGAACTTGTAGGTCCACCGGCCGTAATAGGTGAGAGCCTTGCCCCCGAAGAACTTGGGGTCATCGGAGGGCGGATCTCCCACGATGCACAGGATAACCTTGCCCTTCACGTCTACGCCGGCGTAGTCGTTCCAGCCGAACTCGGGGGCGGTGATGCCGTAGCCGACGAACACAATCGGCGCGTCAAAGGTGGCCGAAGGCGTAAGGCTCTGATTTGAGACCGTGTAATCGTCACCGTAGGTCAGCTTCAGCGGGGCTCCACTTCGGGGCTTCAGCGCATAGCTGGTTTGCTCAGGGATTGCCTTCATTCCCACGAAGTTCACCTGCTGCATGTAGCTGCCGTCGACGCCGGCCGGGGCCAGGCCCGCTGCGGCAAACTGGTCGGCGATGTATTCGGCCGCGAGCTCGCCCCCACGCAGGCCAGGGTAGCGGCCTTCAAAGATGTCCGAAGAGATGAATCGGTCGGTCTCGCGGATGCGGTCGGCACTGACCCCGGCCTCCACTTTGGCGAGGGCGGGAGGCATGCCGGGTGCCGTTTGCTGGGCTGGGAGGCGACTCGCCAGGGTGGGGCTTAGCAGGATCAGGGCAGCTCCGCGAAGGAACAGGTTGATACGCAAAGGAGACCTCCATCAGGCGCGTCCGTCAGCAGCCTGCGTGTTCCTTTGCAGTATAGGGAACTACCTTGACGGGGTTAGACGGATCGACCACCGCTCAGCTGAACATCCTGCATGCTCATCAGGCCGAGGCGCTGCAGCGCCTTGCGCGCCAGTCCGGTCAGGGGCAGGTTGCCCAGCTTCTGCATGGCCACCCAGCGCAGGTCGGCGTCGTTGGCCGGCACCTGGGCACGGAGGCTGAAACCGCGGCCGAGTTCGTCCTCGGGAGCGACGTAGACTGCCTCATCCTCGTTGAAGGCTTCCGGGTCGTCCGGTTCCGGGGCGTGGCGGAACAGCGTCTCCACCGCGTCTGCGTCAGGGTCGTCCGGGTACGCGACAGCGGCGTCCGTTGCCGGTTCGGCAAAGACCTCGACGTAGTAGTTGGTGTTGGTGATGCTGTGCCGCAGCCGCAGGATGGGCTCGCGCTTGGCGACCGCATCGAGGGGAAGCGGCGGTAGTTCCAGCATCCCGGGCATCAGCGAGGCTTCGGCGGGGCGGCGTTCCAGCAGCACTTCGGTGCGTGTGCCGCGCTTGCGTGTGGCCAGCAGGCAGGCTATGTGCCGACTGCGCAGCTGTTTCCGCGCCGGGGTGGGGTGCTCGCCGCGGGTCTTGCAGAAGTCGAGGACGGGGCACTGGAGACACAACGGCCCCCGAGGCAGGCAGATGGTGGCGCCAAGCTCCATCATGGCCTGGTTGTGGTCGCCGGCCGGGTTGCCGCGGCCCCGGCGCTTGGGCGTGGGCGGAACGAGCTCGTTGGCCGTGCGCAGCAGCACGGAGCGGCTTGCCGCAGACTTTTGCTCCGGCAGGCCCAGGATCCGGAGCAGCACACGTTCCACATTGCCATCCAGCACCGCGATGCTTTCGCCGAAGGCGATAGAGGCGATGGCGGCGGCAGTGTACTCGCCGACGCCGGGCAGCGTACGTAGTTCGGCGGCGGTGCGGGGTAGCTCGCCCCGGAGTTCACGCTGAACAAATTGGGCGCCGCGGTGCAGCATGCGGGCGCGCCGGTAGTAGCCGAGGCCGCTCCACAGGGCAAGCACCGCGTCTTCGGGCGCCGCCGCCAGCGCGGCAACGGTGGGGAAGCGGCGCAGAAACTGCTCGTAGCGGTCCAGAACGGTGGCTACCCGAGTCTGCTGGAGCATGATCTCCGACAGCCAGGTGGCGTAGGGGCTGCTCATACCGCGCCAGGGCCGATCACGCGCATGCCTGCCGAACCAGACCCGCAGGGCGTGACGAAATGGCTCGGGGTCGAGCGGTTCCACGGGCGGGGTAATGACTGCCGGATCGGAGGGGGGTGTCCCCTCGCCCCCATTTGTATTCATCATCTTCAAAGATAAGCACTTAGCTGCGGATCAAAGCGTGCCATCCAGATACGCGGTGCAGGTTCCCGTCCGCTGGAGCATCTCTCATTCTACGAGTGAGCGATGTAATTACACGCAAGTCACGGGAGGTCCCATGCACTTAGGTGCCTGACCGCGCGACTGCGGAATCGAGCGGTGTGTTGCTTCCGACCTCTCCGTATCGCAAGATGAAGAGCGCCACCATGGCCAGGATACCCGCGTAAAACTGACTGCGGATCACCGTGAACCTGTTGTAGATAAAGTGCACTGAACCAAAGCTGATGGGGTAAAGGTTCAGCAGGAGGATCAGGGCAATACATGCCAACATGACCCATTTCCTGCGCTCGCTGTACCGCTGAGCGAAAAACATGGCAGGGATGACGAGCAGGATGAAGTAATGTGTCCAGGCAATCGGCGCGAACAGCGTTGCGCCGAGCATGGCGAAGACGGCGCCGTACGGGCGTACCGGAGTTCCTGCGGATTGGTTGCTGTCCTGGCTTTTTCTGTCCAGAAGACCTCCCGCGATGGAGCTCGCCGCGGTCAGCAGGAAGGAGACAGCCTTGAGCCCCGGAGGCAGCCTGTAGATGTTCCAGTGCAGTACGGCATTACGCGGGGCGTGGAGCCCCATCCACCAACCGGCGAGAGACTGATTGTTGAACGCAAGAAGAAGGACGTCTGCATTGCTTCGCAGCGATGCCACATAGGTGTGCATCAGGCCCCAACCAAGCAGGCCGACGGTTGCAGCCAGCAACGCGGCCGACGTGCCGATAAAGAAGAGGGCTGCCCTGTACCGGCGCGTCATCAACCAATACAGAAGGAGAAAGCCGGGTGTGATCTTGACAGCCGCCGCGAGCGCCAGCAGCACACCTGCCCAACCGGCCTGCCGGCGCTCAGCGAGGATGAGCGCCAGCACGGTCATGAAGAGATACAGGACGTGGGTCTGGGCCAGAAAGATGGCGTACTTGAAAGGTTCTGACCGGTACAGACCTAAGTAGATCAGTGCAATCCAGACCGGGTGAAAGAGGGCGGGCGTCCAGTAGCGCGCCACCAGCCAGAGCGTGCCGGACAGGCAAAGCATAAACAGCACCAGGAATCCGTCACAAAACGGCCTGAAGTTCATGCGTGTGCAGAGCGGTTGGAGGGAATACGCCCACAGCGGGGTTTGCACGTAGGGGTGCAGCAGTCGCACGGGAAAATAACCGGTGCGATTGGCCATGTCATCCCAGACAGGATCATTCACCTCGCTGAAATTTGTGGAGCTGTGGCTGTAGAGGTGCTGCCCTTCGCCAGCAGCTAACAGCCGGCAACCGATGTAGGAAGAAGAGAGATCCTCCCCGTAGTTATGCAGGTGGCGCGCCCAGCCCACGACAGAGAAGATGAGAAGGACGGCCAGGATTTGCCATGTACGGTTGGTGAGTAAAGTTCGCTCTTGCCGATGGGTCGCTGTCAACCTGGGTACACCTCAACTACATTTCGGATTGTCTGCATTTTAATGGCTCTGATGACCTCGCCTTGCCGACGATCAGTCCCTTGCTTGTCATTCCATAGCGCAGCGAAAGAATCCGCTGTCCCCCATTGGGAGCGGTGGCACTCTGGGGAAAGCAGATTCGTGGCTTTGCTAGGGGATGACAACTGAGACAGAGCCCCTCTCTCGATGGGCAAGGGTCAAATGCGGGTCACGGCAATCCCTGCTTGCCTCCTTCGCTAAGATAGCCTTGGAGAATTGACCGGGGAGAACGCCCCAGCGCCCGGCTCTGGTGAGCACTTGAGAACCTCCGTAGAGCCCCCTGCCTTGACCGGCGCCGTCTCGCCCAAAGCAAACCGCCAGGTCTGCTGTGTTCTGTTGCTCTTTACGATCGTCACGATTCTGCTGCATCGCCATGACATTGGAGAGGACCTGTCCTCATCCTATGTCGGCTGCCGGCTGGCGGCGGCCGGCCAAACAAGCCATCTTTACAGCCACAGTACAAAGGTCTTCAGCAATGTCGGGGACCCCTTATGGACCCGGATCGGACGCGCAGCGAACTTCGCCCCGCTTGTTCTGTTGCATCCCTACGTGCAGACGCCGCTCTGGGCCTACTCGCTGCTGCCTTTATGCACGCGAATGGACTTCGGCCCGTTCTTTTTCATGTTTCTGGTGCTTGCCAGTGGGTGCATGTCAGCAACCATCTGGCTCGCCTCGCGGTACTGGGCGCCGCGAACGTTCCGTCCATGGCCGATCGCGATCCTGTGTCTGTCCCTGTCGTTTTCCGAGCCGTTCCGGTACGCGATGGATCTGTTGCAGACCCATGTACTTTTTGTGTTTCTCAGCGTGCTGGCGCTCATTGTGGCCGAAAGGAAGCGGCCGGTGTTGGCGGGCATCCTGCTGGCTCTTGCGGCGGCTGTAAAGATCACGCCCGGCTTCCTTGCCGTGTATTGGTTGCTGACGCGAAAGGGGAGAGCGGTCACGAGCTTCGTCACGGCCTCGGCTGCCCTGCTCCTGATGACGTACCTCGTTGCGGGGCCGGCCTTGTTTGCGGCGTATCTCCGTGAGCTATCGGAGACTTCCAAGGTTCTGCTGGTCTCGTTCAATGTGCAGTCGATGGCAGCCTGGGTTACGGCGTGGCATTTCGGCGCATGGGAGCAACTGGACTGGAAGATCCACCAGCTGCCAATGGCTCTCAGGCTGTTTTCCCTGTTACTCACGGTGGCGGCGGGTGTCGCCGGTGGATGGATGGATCGCGAGTCTGCCGAAAGGAGAGCGGATGCACCTCCGTACGGCGCCGCCTTCACGCTGATCGGCGTCACGATGTTCACGCCGATTGCCTGGAACCACTACTACATCCTGATCGTGCTGCCAGTCCTGCTGCTGTTGCATGAACTCCGTCTCAGGTCGGTAGTGCCTGTTGTGTTGCTCAGCCTGATCGTTGCTCTGAACATGTACCCTGTGCGGTATGGTATTGAGCACCATCTGCTGGGGCCCGTAACGATTATCCGAACGCAGTGGTACTCCGGAATCTTGAGTCTGATCGCGCTCTGGATGGCGCAGCGGCGAGGTCTGGCCGAGGCTGCCCCCAAGACAGTTCTCCCTATTGAGGAGCTTTCTGCGGCGCAGTAATCGCTACTCAGGACTCCGGCTTCTCTCCGTGTGCTTCGTGCTGAAAACCCCGGCTCCGGCCAGCGATAGATCAGACCTTCTGTAGCTCAGCTTCAGGCGGTGACTTCAGGCAGGGCGCTCGTACTTCCAGTTCCGGCCCTTGCCTTCGGTAATCCACTCGAGGGCTGTTATGACGCGTTTGGTGCGGGTTTCCTCGCGTTTGGCGTCGGCGATCCAATCGGCGTACTCGCGGCGGCAGCCCGGGCTCATTCTCGCGAACTTCTCGGCTGCGACCTTGTTGGTCTCCAGGGCCTGGACGAGCGCCTCCGGGAGGGCGGTTTCCTCGCGGGCGGGTTTGGCGATGCGCTGGATGGACCTGGTGCGTGTGCCTTCCGCAACCAAAGCCGCGGCTGCCCGGATGTGGCTTTCTAGTTCGGGTGTGGGTGGGAGATCGTCGAGCGAGGTGAGTCGACCGAACGAGCCCATCGTGCCGCCGGCGGCGATTCCACGCTCGCGCAGGGTGGCGGTGACCTCTTTACCCCAGAGCCCGAAGGAGGCATGCCCCTTATGCCCTGCCATGTTGGCAAGGATAATCCCGCGATAAAGGAAGAAGGGCATCGACCACTTTATGGCCTCCCCCACTTCGGGAACGACGCGGTGGATCGTCTTGCGGAGGTGCGTGAGGAGGGGTTGTGCGAAAGGTTGCGCCCCTTCGATGTAGGCGTCGACCTCGGGACTGCGTGCGGGATGGACGGGAGCGCTCACGCCGAGAGGATACGCCGGATTCGGGCAAATGCAACAGATCTCTGTAGGTTCGCGTGCCCACAGAAACTAGCTCTCCCTCACCGGGTTTTCTAGAGAGCACGGGGTTCCGGCTCCGGGATTGGTGCCCATGCGGGCAAACGCCGGTGGCTTCAGCTTACGAAAAGAACGGTGCACCAGGACGGAGATGGCGTATCGGCCCCTCCGTACGCTAGCATCGAAGGATATATATGGCCTTAGTTACGGTGGACCAGAACGATGTCCAGGAGCTCAAGAGCGGCTTTCCCTCTTCGTCTGGGGAGATGTTTGGCCGTTACTTCGCGAAGCATAAGTCATGGGATTTCAAGAAGACGGGCCTTCTGGATGCACGCGCGAGACGAATCTTCGAAGGAACGGCGCTTGCGGTAGCCTCCGACGCGTACCCGTTTCACATGCCGCTGGAAGCCAAGGCGGGCCCCTGCGTGACCGCAGACGGCCACGAGATGCTGATGATGTCCTCGTACGACTATCTGGGCCTGATCGGCGATCCGAGGATCGACCGGGCGGCTACGGAGGCCATTCACCAGTACGGCACCAGCACCAGCGGCGCGCGGCTTCTTACAGGAACGCTCGATGTGCATCGCCGGATGGAAGCCGAACTGGCCGCTTTCAAGGGCACCGAAGACGCCCTGACGGTCAGCTCCGGGTACATGGCGAATCTGGCCGTGATTTATGGCCTTTTCGGACCTTCGGATCGCGTCATTATCGATGAGTTGTGCCATCGCAGCCTCCTGGATGCCTGCCGTATGGCCGGGGTGCAGCTGCAACGGTTCCGCCACAACGACCCGGAATCGGCCCGCGACGAGCTGCGCAAGCCCACCACGGCGAATCGCACTTTGCTGGTCTCCGATGGAGTTTTCTCGATGGACGGCGACATCTGTTGCCTGCCCGACCTCCTTGCACTCAAGAAAGAGTTCGGGTGCTTTCTGCTGATGGATGAGGCGCACGCGTCGGGCGTGCTGGGCGCGACTGGGCGTGGGACGGACGAGCACTTCGGGATTGCGACCGACGAGGTCGACATCTGGACGGGTTCGTTGGCCAAGTCCATCCCGGCGAGCGGCGGCTTTGTGGCGGTGTCGCAGGAGGTCGCGATCTTCCTGCAGCATGCCTCTTCGCCGTACATTTTCTCCGCAGCGATGGCGCCGTCCTCGGTTGCAGCGATACGCACAGGGCTGGAGATCCTGCACCAGGAGCCTGAGCGTGTCGCGAAGATCAAACGGAACGGGGATTTCCTCCGCAGCGGTCTACAGGAGCTTGGCTACGATACGGGCCTGTCTGAGACGGCCGTGATTCCGGTGATTCTGAAGGACGAGGCGACGACCGCCCTGTTTGCGCGCAAACTGCGCGACTTCGGCATCATCGCCGCACCCGTTATGTTTCCGGCGGTGGCCCAGGGGCAGGCCAGGCTAAGGCTGTGCGTGACCGCGGCTCACACGACCGAGCACCTTTCGTTTGTGCTGGGTGTCTTTCGCAAGCTGGCCGAAGGCTAGGCCGTGCGCGCAGTCGTTACCGGCGCCAGTGGTTTTCTGGGAGGCCGGCTCGCTCAGTTGCTGGCCGAGCGAGGGGATGAGGTCACGGTGCTGGCGCGCCGGACCTCGAACCTGCGGCACCTGCCCCTGGAGCGCGTCCGCGTCGTGCAGGGCGACCTTGTGGACGAGGCTTCGCTTCGCGCTGGCGTAAAGGGAGCGACGCATATCTTCCATTGTGCGGCGTGTTCTACCGACTGGGCACCGCCCAAAACCTACATTGAGGCGAACGTTACGGGCACCCGGAACCTGCTGGCCGCTGCTCGCCGGGTTCGGGGTCTCGAGCGGTTTCTTCACGTCAGCACGACGGATGTATATGGATATCCGGTGGTGCCTTCCAGCGAAGACGGACCGCTGGCGGAGACAGCTCTACCGTACAACCGGACGAAGCTGGCGGGGGAGCGCGCGGTCTGGTCGGCGGTGCAGGAAGAGGGGCTGCAGGCGACCGTTGTGAGGCCCGGGACCATTTATGGTCCGCGCGGCAAGGATTTCTCCGTGGACATTGTTGTCCTGCTTCGCGGGCGAATGATGGCCGTGGTCGACGGAGGCAGGGCTCCGGGTGGGTTCATCTATGTCGACAACGCCGCTCACGCCATGCTGAACGCGGCGACGAGCCCAAACACAGTCGGGCAGGCCTACAACCTGGTGGATGGCACCGGCGCGACGTGGAGACAGTACCTGGCGCTATTTGCGGAGCGGCTTGGTACGAAAGCGCCATGGATCAATCTCACCTTTCGAAGCGCCATGGCGATCGCAGGTGTCATGGAGGCGCCGTATCGGCACCTTCCGCTGCCCGGAAAGCCGTTGCTGACGCGGCATGCGGTGTACCTGCTCTCACGCGACCAGGAGTTCCCTATTGGGAAGGCGCGCCGGGATTTTGGCTTCGCTCCCCTCGTGGGCATGGAAGAGGGACTGCAGCGTTCGGTGGACTGGCTCAATGAGACGGCAACGACGCGGGCTGCGCGGTCTCATCGTTAAACGTAGGCTTTGAACGCCAGCACGGCATTCAAGCCGCCGAAGGCGAAGGAGTTCGAAAGACAGGCTTCCACGGAGAGTTTCCTGGCCTCATTGGGAATTACGTCCAGGTCGCACTCGGGATCGACGGTTGTGAAGTTTGCTGTTGGCGGAAGAACGCCGCTGCGCAGACTGAGGGCGCAGGCGACGGCCTCCAGGGCGCCGGCTGCGCCCAGAGCATGCCCATGCATGGATTTTGTGGAGCTGACGGGCAGCGTGTCGGCACGGTCTCCGAAGACGCTGCGGATGGCGGCGGTCTCGCTGCGGTCGTTGGCCAGCGTGGCGGTGCCGTGCGCGTTGATGTAGCCGAACTGCTCGGGGGCGAGGCCGGAATCTTCGATCGCGTTCCGCATGGCGCGCGCCGCCCCGTCGGGCGATGGCTGGGTGATGTGGCCTGCGTCGGAGGACATGCCGAAGCCCACAATTTCCGCAAGGGGCTGCCTTCCCCGCGCAAGTGCCGCTTCCAGGGGCTCCAGGACGAGCATGGCGCCACCCTCACCGAGCACAAGGCCGGAGCGGTCTGCCGAGAAGGGACGGCAGGTGTCCTTGCTGACGACACGCATGGCTTCCCAGGCCTTCAGTCCGCCAAGGAACAGTGGCGCCTCGCTGCCGCCGGTGATCGCCATGGGTGCTATGCCGGCTCGGACCATCCAGAACGCCTGTCCGATGGCATGAGCCGATGAGGAGCACGCCGTGGAGATCGTGTACGCGGGCCCTTGAATGCCGTAGCGCATGGAAATGTGGCTTGCGCCGGCGTTGCTCATGCTGAGCGGAATTGTCAGTGGATGGACGCGCGTGCGGTTGTGGTGGAAGAGCTCCCAATACCCGGCCTCTTCTGCGCCTCGGCCCCCAAGACACGATCCCGTAATGATGGCCGTGCGCTCCCGAAGGGCATCTGTCCAGACGATGCCGGCCTGCCGCAGTGCCTCGTCGGCGGGAAGGAGGGCAAACTGGGCAAAGCGGTCGAGAAAGGCGAGTTCCTTGGACGTGAAGGCCTTTTCCGGATCGTAGTCATGAACCTCCGCCGCATGCTGAAAGCGCAACTGCGAAGCGTCCACCGACGTGATCCGGCCAATGCCGGACCTGCCGGCGCGCAGAGCCCCCCAAAACTGCTCCTGATCTGCTCCCAGGGCGCTGATCACCCCCATGCCGGAGATCACGACTCTGCGGTTCACTGGACTCCGGCAGCTTGCTGTTTCGCATCCAGCAGGTGCTGGATGCCGGCGATCATTTCGCGCATGTTCGTGACCTTTTTCGCTTCCTCGTCGTCAATCTGCACGTCGAATTCCCCTTCGAGGTCGAAAAGCAGGTTGAGCCGATCGAGCGAATCAATGCCCAGCTCCTGAAAGGTGCTGTCCGGAGTCACCGACTCGGGGGGAAGGCGTTGCTTGACCGCGATCACGCGAAGAACTCGTTCTTGAACACTCTCTGACATGCCAGTCACCTTACCCGGTCTCTTAGCCGGCTAGCCGAACGCTAACAGACGCCCGATGATCATATTTCCTTTGAGGGGAGTAGCCAACCGCCTCCCTTAGAACACCGTTGCCGGCCTAAAGTCTCTTCCCGGACGAAAGGCGGTACCGCCGCCGCCAGAAGCGGAAGTACACGGGCCGTCTGCTCAGGCGGCTCCCTTCGAGCCTGCGAGGGAGTGCAGGGCGGCGGCGGGCAGGCGGGTGAGTGAGGCGACTGCCTGCAGCCCTCCGGGCCAGAGGCGGGCGACGGTGGTCATGAAGTCCCGGGTTGGCGCGTGGATGAGCGCACGAGACAGCAAGGTGGCGCGGGTGACCTGCCAGCGGAGTGCGCCGTAGAGGGCGTGCTGGAACTCCTCCGCGTCCTCGTTCCCGAGCAGGCTTTGTGCGGCGCGGAGGCCGGTGAAGAGGGCGATCGACATGCCGTCGCCAGTGAAGGACGGGATCACAGCGGCCTGATCGCCCACGGCCCAGAGGTGCGGGGCAAGGGCGGCCTTCCGAACGAAGCCGTAAGGGATAGAGGCAATGGCCAGGGGCTTGTCGAGGAGGGGCTCGGCGTCCCGGAGACGCCGGGCGGCGTGGGGGTTGGTGCTGCGGATCTCGGCGAGCAGGCCCGGCCAGCCGCCAAGGGTGGCGAGGTGTCCCCGCCGAACAAGGGCGGTGAAGTTTGCGGCGCCGTCTTCGACGGGCTGGAGGCCCGTGTAGCCGTGCGGGTGAAGCAGGAGCTCCACGGAGTTGGCCAGGGCGACTGCCTGGTTCGACGCGAGGCGAAAGTACATCTTCAGGGCGACGAGATCACCCTGGGTACCGGGCGGCCGCGGAAAGCCGCGCAGGTCGTGCTTACCCGTGGCAAGGACCGCTTGCCGGGCGGAAACCATGTCCCCTGTGCTGAGGCTGGCTTGCCAACGATCGTCAGAGCGGGTGAGGGATTCGACGCCCGTGCCGCGGAGAACCCGTGCGCCGGCGTTGTCGACCGCCTGCAGGGTCACGGCGTCGAGGCAGCGGCGGGTGAGAGACCGTGCAGCAAACGGCAGGGCGCATTGAACGCTGCGGTCCCGCGAGGCAAGGCGCACGGTGTGGATGGGGTTCGCCCCGTGCGCGGCCGGATCGATGCCCAGTCGCATAAGCAGGACGAGGGCTTCTTCGCTGAGGAACTCGCCGCAGACCTTGTGCCGGGGTGTCGCCTCGCGTTCCACGAGGATGACGTCCCGGCCAGCGCGCGCAAGCACCCCAGCGGCTGCGCAGCCGGCCAGACCGCCGCCGAGGATGAGGAATTCCGATTGAATTGTCACAACTGCGAGTGCAAGGGAGAAGGGAACCGGAGGTCGGTGGGATAGGACGACCCTAAGGGGAGACCTGCTCCACGCGCACCTTCCAGATCTTGCTGTCGACCGTGATTTCCTTCGTGAGGCTGCTTTCACTGGAGCGGGTCATGTCTTCGACGAGTGCCCTGAGCAGGCTGAGCCTGCTTTCCGCGGCCCCGGCCTCCGCTGAATCGTCGAATTCCACTGCACCCTGCCCGCCTGCGGCGTATGTATCGTTCATGGACGGCTTGGAGCAGCAACGGAAGGGTATGCGTTGCCCGGAAGACAGAATGGCTGGTCCGAGGCCTGTCCGGCGCTAAGCTGGAACGTTGAAGACGGCTTAACGCAGGCGCGTAAGGCAGAGGCGGCCAAGGCCGGAGCGATGGATGCGCACGGCGTCCCCGGGAACACCGGCGGCAGCTAGAAGGCGCTGCCAGTCGTGTTCGCGGAAAGCGCGACGAATGGAGATCAGGCCGTCGTGCCGAACGAAAGGATGCCAGCGCATGAAGCGCGAAAGGACGTCGAAAATGCGGTAGGAGCGAGAGCTGCGGACGAGGTCGGAGACAAACCAACCAAGACGGGCGTGATCCTCCATCCAGCGAAGGAAGCGAGTGATCTCGTCATCGCTCATGTGGTGCGTCACGAGAGAGCTGAGGACGATGTCGGGGGATTGTGTGACGGCGTCCGTGAAGATATCGCCTGTGAGCCAATGAATCCGGCTGTAGCGTGGGTTGCTTGCAGAGAACTCTGTGGCAGCGCGGGTAGCGTGGGGATTGAGATCGATGCCGGTGAGCTGAACGGAGATGCGCCGCTGACGTGTCCACAGGGCAAGGCGGCGCAGGACATCCCCGCCGCCGGAGCCCACATCCACGACGTACAGTGGGCTCCGGCTCGCGTGCTTTATGAGTGCCTGCCGAAAGAAGCGCGTGATGGGGTGGTAGGCACGGGTCAAGCGGGTGGTCGCGGCAATGTCGCGGACGCAGGAGCGAAAATCGGCGTAGGAGCAGGGCCCGTCCATAAGCTCCGGAAGGACAGAGGGGTCCAGTCGGCTGTGGAAGTCGGGCGCCGCCGCCTGGGCAACAACGGGGGTAGTGCTACGTGTCGCCATTGGCTTTGCCAATCGTATGCCGTCCATACCCACTATTGCGCAAAAGGTTGCTGGATCGTGTGAGGGTGAGCAAAAACTGCATGAGAGGAGCAACGGCTCAGGCGGCGTGAAACAGCATGGTCTCAGCGGTGAGACCCGGGCCGAAGCTCATGGCACAGCCCTGCTGGCCCGAACGCGCTTCGGCGAGCAGACGTTCCAGAACGAACATCACCGTGGCGCTGCTCATATTACCGAAACGGTCCAGGATCTCGCGGGAGCAGTTCAGGGCGTGGCGGGACAGGCCAAGGCCGCGTTCTACGGCGTCGAGGACACTACCGCCGGGGTGAACGGCCCAGAGCGCGTTGTCGGGCCTTTCAGCGGTTTGGACAATTTCATCGCCGATCTTTTGGAGCGCTTTGCCGATGGCGGACGGCACCTGGCCGGAGAGGAGCATATCGAAGCCCACGCCGCCGATCTTCCATGTAATTAGGTCGCGGCTGGAGGGGATCAGGACGGCCCGGAAGCTGTCCAGGGCAAATCCGGTGGGATCGGTGGAGAGCAGCGAGGCGGCACACCCGTCGGCGAAGACAAGGAAGCTGAGGACCTGTTCGAGATCCGTAGTTTCCTGCAGGTGCAGGGTACAGAGCTCGAGATTGACCATAAGAACGCGTGCGGACGGCTCGGAGCGAAGAATGTGACGGGCGGTCTTTAGGCCGTTGATAGCCGCATAACAGCCCATGAAGCCGATCATGGTGCGTTCGACGTCGGTGCGCAGGCCGAGATGTTCAACGGCTTCGAAATCCAGCCCCGGGGCATACAGACCGGTGCAGGTTGTGACGAGCACATGGGTAATGCCGGCGCGCTCGGACTCGCTGAGGGCGAGGCGGTCGAGGGCCCGGCGCATGAGCACGGGAGCGAACTTCTCAAAGACCTGCATCCGCTGCGCGGTGTGGGGGAAGCTTCCGGTGCGGTAGAACTCGTGGGCGTTGATGTGGAACTCGGTGGAAGCGTCGTTCGGAGTCAGCACGGAGTAGCGATGCTGAATACCGGAGCGGCTGGCCATCCGGTTGAAAAGAGCGCCGGTGCGCGCGTCGCCGCCCGAGGCGAGAAGGTCTTCAGCGAATGCAACAAACGCCTGGTGAACGTCGTGGTCGGGTACGGCCGTGGCAATGCGGTTTAAAAAGGCCTGAGGCAAGCGTGCAATCTCCAAGATGGTAGGAGGTTGGATGCTCAGGGCAATCCCGGCATGTCGATGGGATGAAAGGTTTCGGAGTTGGGGTCAGGGTGACGAGAGAGCAGGTCCCCGTTCCGTTCGGCTTCGCTCAGGGCGAAGGAGCACAAGAAGGGCAAAGCGGGCAGGTTTGCTGGAACCTGTAGTGGCGGCTGCGCGTACAAGGGGAAGAGCCTGGATTCCAGGCGAGTAGACTCATTCGTACATGCCCATGGACAGAAAAGACGCACTTCGAATGGCGCTCGCGTCGCTGTGGGCCAACAAGCTGCGCAGCGTGTTGACGCTGCTGGGCGTGGTGATCGGCGTTGCGAGCGTCATCGCCGTGGTGACCCTGGTCAACGGCGCCAACAAGTTTGTGGCGACCAAGATCAATCAGTTTGGAGCAGACATCTTCAGCGTGGCGCAGATGCCCAGCGTGATCACGAGCTATGAAGAGTTCCTAAAGTACAACAAGCGCAAGGTGCTGAATCTCGAGGAGTACCGCGCGGTTGCGACGGGTTGCAAAAGCTGCCTGGAGGTAGGGGCGAGTTCGGGAACAACGGGCAAGATTGCGGTTGGACGGCAGAACAGCACGGGCTCGCAGGTTCGGGGCTACACGGCCCTGATGCCGGATATGAGCAACCTGAATATCACCGAGGGCCGGTCCTTCACGCAATCCGAGGAGGACCATGCCACGCATGTGGCCATCATTGGCACGGATGTTGAGGAGAACCTGCTGCAGGATGCGGATCCGATCGGCAAGGAGATCCGGGTGGACGGTGTGCCGTACACGGTAATCGGGCTGGGGGAAAGGCAGGGCAAAACCCTGGGTCAGAGTCAGGACGACTATGTGGCGATTCCGTTGACGGCCTACCAGAAGACCTACGGCACGTCCAAGACAATCGACATCGCCGTGAAGGCCGGGGCGGGGCCGAACATGGAGCGTGCCATCGATGAAGTGCGGCTGATTATGCGTGGGCTGCGGCATGACCGGCCGGGCGAAGACGACAGCTTTACAACCGAAACCAGTGACAGCCTGATGTCGCTCTGGTCGCAAATATCGAGCTCCTTCGAGTTGGTTGCCGTGGCCATCGCCGGGATTTCGCTCGTGGTGGGCGGCATCGTGATCATGAACATCATGCTGGTAAGCGTGACCGAGCGCACACGCGAGATCGGCGTGCGCAAAGCGCTGGGGGCCAGCCGGGCCGATGTGCTGCTGCAGTTTCTTATGGAAAGCGCGACGATGGCGCTCGTCGGCGGCCTGATCGGCGTGATCGTTGGGGTAGGCGCGGCGCAGGGTGTGACCGCGCTGTTGGGATTTCCCTCCAGCCTCGCCGTGTGGAGCATCTTCGCAGGGCTGCTGGTGGCAACGTCGGTGGGCATCTTCTTCGGCGTGTATCCGGCACGGAAGGCGGCCAGTCTGGATCCCATCGTTGCGTTAAGGAGCGACTTCTAGATGGCATCCACAGCAGTTACACAGCAGCGCGAAGCGGTTGGCATGGCCCTGGATACGCTGCGCTCGAACAAGCTGCGGTCTGGGTTGACGGTGCTTGGTATCGTGATTGGCGTGATGACGGTGATTGTGATCTCGTCGGTGATCAATGGGCTGAATAACAACGTCGCGGGGCTGGTGGAGTCGTTCGGCACCAACATCCTGTGGATCACGCGGCTGCCGTTTATTGGCGTGCGCCCCACAACCGAGATGCTCTCGCGAAAGTACATGACGGTCGACGATGCCGATGCGATTGCACATTTGCCGCACGTGGTGGCGTGCTCGGCGAGCCTGCGCTATCAGAATCCGTCCACGTTTGGATCGAGCAAGGGAACGGCAAAGTACGGGCAGCACAAGGCGGAAAACCTGATTGTCTCGGGGGACATGGCCGCGAGCGCCACCGTGTACGACCAGAAGGTGGCGGAAGGTCGATTCATCTCGCAATCGGACCAGGACCGTGCGGCCGATGTCGCCCTGCTGGGGCATGACACGGCCGAGACGCTGTTTGAAGGCGAAGACCCGCTCGGCAAGGAGATCCAGATCGAGGGGCGCAGCTTCACCGTGATCGGGGTCATGGAAGCGCAGAAACGAGCCTTCGGCAGCGGCAAGAACCCGCAGGACAACCTGGTCAACATGCCGGTAACGACCTTCCGGAAGCTGCATCCGGAGGTACTGGATTACTGGATCAGCGCCAAGTACGACGACCAGAAAAACCGGCCCATCGTGGAAGACGAGATCCGCGAGCTGCTCCGACGGCGCCGCAAAGTAGCCAACAGCGCGGACGACAACTTCGTGATCTCCGGTGCGGATTCACTGACGAAACTTTGGGGGCAGATCACGGGCAGTCTGTTCTTCCTGATGCTGGGCCTCAGCGCCGTGGGGCTGATGGTGGGCGGCGTGGGTGTGATGAATATTATGCTGGTCAGCGTGACCGAGCGCACCCGTGAGATCGGCGTGCGCAAGGCGATCGGCGCCACGCGCGGAACTATCATGCTGCAGTTCACGGTCGAGGCCGTGGTGCTGTGCGCCGTGGGTGGCATCTTGGGCATCACGCTGGGGTCGATTGTGGCATTGGTCATCAAGCTGGTGATCAGCTCGCAGGTGGGATGGATGTGGGTGCTGGCAGCCATGCTGTGTTCCTGCGGCATCGGGCTGGTGTTTGGGATTTATCCCGCATGGAAGGCAGCAACACTGAATCCGATTGAGGCATTGCGGTACGAGTGATAGTGTCCACGGCGCGGCAAGCGCTTGGCGGGAGCGCAGAAGACATGCCGCAGGCACCGATGTGGTGCGATGCCTTTGCTCTGCTCGGCTTTAGCGCGCTTCTGCTCCTTGTTCACTTTCTGATTGGCAACGGCTATGGGTTTCATCGCGATGAACTGCAGTTTCTGAGCGATGCGCGCCACCTTGACTGGGGCTATGTCGCGTACCCTCCGCTTACGGCTCTATGCGGGCGTGCCGCGATTGCGCTGTTCGGCATTTCGCCGCAGGTGTTGCGTCTGCCTGCGGCGGTAGTAAACGGCGCGATCCTCGTGTTGGCGGGGCTGGTCGCAAGGGAGCTGGGCGGCCGTCGCGCGGCCCAGGTGCTTACAGCATGCGCGATCTTTCCCTTGGCCGTCGCGTTCAGCTCGGTCCTGCAGTACAACACCTTCGATCTGCTGGCCTGGACGCTGATGGTGTTCTTTACGGCACGCGCCCTGCGCACCGGCGACGAGCGCAACTGGCTGGGCGTGGGCTTCGGCGTTGGCTTGGGCGTGCTGTCGAAGTATGCGATCGCCTTTCCTCTGGTCAGCCTGTTGCTGGCGCTCATCGTCCTGCCTTCGCAGCGAAGACACCTCCGCAGCCGGTGGTTCTGGTGGGGCGCTCTCCTGGCGGTCCTCCTCGCTGCGCCGAACCTGATCTGGCTCGCGCGACACGGCTTCATCACGATTCGGATGGAGCAGTTCATCCACAAGCGCGATGTGCGTTTGGGTCGAGCGGACGGCTACTGGACGGACCAGATCAACTTCACGCTGCTGGCGCTGCCGCTCGCGCTGGCTGGGCTGGCAACGCTGTTGCGAAACGCGAGATTCCGTCTGCTGACCGCGTTTTATGTGGGACCGTTGCTCCTGCTGGCCCTTGCCAAGGGCCGCGGTTATTATCTGCTGCCGGGCTACACCGTGCTGTATGCGGCGGCGATGGTGGCCATCGAGAATGCCTTGCGGCAGCGAGCCCGGTGGGTGCGAGTTACGGCTGAGTCCGCCATTGCCCTGGCCGTGGCGTTGAACACCGCTGCGATCTGCTGGACCTATCTGCCGATGTTCCCTGTGGGGTCGCGAGGGTGGCACTGGCAGATGAAGAACACCGAAGACATGGCCAATGAGGTTGGCTGGCCGGAGTTTGCCGCGCAGGTGGCCGCGGTGCGGGATCGGCTGCCGCCAGCCGACCGCACGCGCCTGGCCGTGCTGGCCAACAACTACGGCGAGGCGGGCGCGCTGGAGCTCTATGGGCCGCGGTATGGGCTGCCGGAGCCGATCAGCAGTACCAATTCGTTTCACGCGCGAGGCTATGGGCCGTACGACCCGAAGACGGTGATCGTGGTGGGCAGCCACCTCCAAGACCAAATTCTGAACTTCCGGAGCTGCGAGGTCGTCGGGCAGGTGCGACTGCCGTTTGGTGTTCAAACGGAGGAAACGAAGGATCACCCGGAAATCCTGGTGTGCCGTCACCTGCGCATGCCGTGGGCCGAGGCATGGAGCCGGTCGCAGGAGTTTGGGTGAGCGCCTCGGAGAGCGGCGATCCTCAGTCTCCTCCCATGCGCAACCTGCATCTCAGGCAGGAGGCATGCAGGATCAAGACGAATTCAACCTTCACCGCTTTGTGAACGCCCAGGAGTCCACGTACGCGCAGGTGCGTACCGAACTGGCTGCGGGAGCCAAGCGATCGCACTGGATGTGGTTCATCTTCCCGCAGATCCGAGGTCTGGGCTTCAGTGCCATGGCGCAGCGATTCGCCATCAGCGGTCTCCCGGAGGCCAAGGCCTACCTGGAACATCCCGTTCTTGGGCTTCGGTTGCGCGAGTGCACCTCGCTGGTAAGTGCGGTGGAAGGGCGCACCGCTGCGGAGATCTTCGGCTACCCCGATGATTTGAAGTTCCATTCCTCGATGACCCTGTTTACCCAGGCAGCCGTCAATTTCGCATCGGAGAGCGCTGTCTTTTCCGCCGCGCTGGCGAAATACTTCGGAGGGCAGATGGATAAGGGAACGCTGGATCGGCTGGGGTAAGCCGCCGGAGAACAATCGGTTTGCAAAGGAAACGGATCCATGGAGCTCAGGAGTTTGGCGTCGTGGTTCGACGCTTCAGCCCGGCTACCGGCATAGAGGACGGCGAAGAGTTTGTGCTTCCCGTTTGACAGTCCGGATGAGCAGCATGCCCATTCGGCTGCCATGTCCAACGCGATGGCGTTCACGTCCAAAACGCAGGGTCAAAGGTGCTGCCGATTGCCTTCTGTTGCGTGGCCGTGCGCGCACGTACCTAGCAGCCCCGAACTACCGAGGTCCGCTGGCGGAGGCTAGCCCACCGCACGAGCGCATCGAGTGCGGGACGCAATGCGACACCCAGTTCTGTGAGGCAGTACACCACCTTGGGCGGGACTTCCTGAAAAACGGTACGGCCCACAATGCCTTTCGCCTCGAGGTCGCGCAACTGTTGGATCAGCATCTTCTGCGAGACGAGCGGGATGGCGCGTTCGAGTTCGGAGAAGCGCAATCTTCCCTTGTCGAACAAGTGAAAGAGAATCATCATCTTCCACCGGCTTTCCAGAAGTTTGAAAGCCTCCTCTGCCGCATCTGCCGACCAGGGCTCGTCCATCGGAAGGGGCGTGTCGGCACCCTTCCATTCCGATAGGTAACGTACTCGTTCATCCACTGTCGGCATCAGGCGAGTGTACCCCCGGATGGTGCGGTTGCAGCCCATGTTTTGGTTCAGCCTTTGGTAACGCCGTTGGCTTACCGGAAGGCGGCAGCCAACTCGGAACCGCTCTCCGTGGTCTATCCGGAAGGAGTCGCCAGGCAGGACGGCGATCA
>CAXTGN010000005.1:3389-4572 GCA_964243455.1 uncultured Acidobacteriaceae bacterium | reverse complement strand
CGTTGAAGTATGGAGTCGCGGAAGTGATGCCCGGGATTCGGATCCAATACGTCGAAGCCGGGGACGGGCCGCAGACGTTGTGCTGCTGCAGGGGTATGCCCAGACGTGGTGGGAGTGGCGGCATGTGATCCCTCCCTTTGCCTGCTCCGGGGGTAGACACGAGAGACCTCGGTGTTCGCTTAGGGCACTGTCGCTACTCCGGGCAGAATGCGGAGGTCCTTCGTTGCACTCAGGATGACGGCGGATCTCGAACCCTGGAAGCCAACTCCATATCCAAGGATCAGTTTGACCACCCAACCGCATGCAGGGAAGCCGCGCCATGAGCCTGTGCATGCCGGAGCAACGCTCCGGCACTTCTCCAATCCGACCTACTCACCCAAATGCGGACCGGGCCACCGTTGGCTAGACTAGGGATTGGTGAGTGCTTTCTTTGAAGTTCTGCCGCTGCTGACGGCGCTTTTGACGGTGTGTGGCATCGCTTACAGCTGCCTGGCGCTTTGGGGCCTGCGAGGATTCCGGCAGTCCGTAAAGCAGATTGCGGCAATCGACGCGCTGCCGACCCACGGTGTGTCAATCCTGAAGCCGTTGCGCGGTACGGACCCGCGCCAGTATGCCGGGTTTGCGAGCCACTGCCGGCAGCACTACGGCGGTTCATTTGAGCTGTTGTTTGGCGTGTCGTCGCTGGACGATCCCGCGGTGGCTGCCGTGGGACGCCTGCGCGTGGAGTTTCCGGACGTTCCCGTACGGCTGATCGAGTGTGGGGAGCGCCTGGGCGCGAATGGCAAGGTGTCCAGCCTGGCGCAAATGCTGCCGCACGCCCGGTTTGAGCATGTGGTGGTGAACGATTCGGACATCCTGGTCTCGCCGGAGTACCTGACGCGGATCATGCGGCCGTTCGCCTCCGGTGACCTCAGTGCCAAGCCGCTGGGCCTGGTCACGGCACCGTACATCGGACAGGCTGAGGGTACGCTATGGTCAAGGCTGGAGGCCCTCGGCGTTTCAACGGACTTTATTCCTGGCGTGCTGGCCGCGCGGGCGCTCGAGGGCGGTTTGCGCTTCGGGCTCGGGTCCACGCTCGCGACAACGAAGGGTGCGCTGGCGACGATCGGCGGTTTCGAATCGCTCGTCGATCAGCTTGCGGATGACTACGAACTGGGGGCCCGCCTGTATGCTCACGGCTACC
>CAXTGN010000005.1:0-3379 GCA_964243455.1 uncultured Acidobacteriaceae bacterium | reverse complement strand
GCGTTGAGTTGGCTCCCGAGGTGGTCGCAACCAGCGTGCCGGCGTATACCTTTCGCGGTTTTGCCGACCACCAGCTGCGCTGGTCGCGGTCAACACGCGATTCGCGTCGCGCCGGTTATCTCGGGCTTTTGTTTACGTATGTGCTGCCATGGTCACTGGCGACGGTCCTGGCCAGCGGCGGTTCGCTCTGGAGCCTAAGCCTGTTCAGCGTCGCGTTGCTGGTGCGCATTCTGCTGGCGCTGAACGTGGGCGTCGGCCTGCTGCATGACGGGCAGGTACTGCGGGACATCGCGCTGATTCCCTTGCGGGATCTCTTCGGGCTATTGTTCTGGGCGTGGAGCTACGCCTCCGATGTGGTGGTGTGGCGTGGGGAACGGTTCCGGTTGCGGCGGGGTATGCTGGAGCGCGTGTAGGGCGCCGAATGGCAGAATTGGCGTGCCACGATCGTCATAAAGCCTCTAGTCTTGTACCCCAATGAGCGTCCGTGGAAGAAACGCAAATCGTGTCGGCTGGTTTACCGTGTTTGCGAAATCCAGCGTTCTTGCAATAGCCGGCCTGTGTAGCTATGGGTCGGTGCAGGCATTAGGGCAGGGAAGCGGGCGACCGCAACAAAGCACTGCGCCGGGGTACGAGTCCGTTGTGCTGTCGCCCGAGTACAGGGCCGTCCAGGCGCACCTGGCGCAGGGCTGGAACACCTGGGATGTTCACAGCGTCGCGACCGAGGTGCTGCTGCCGGAAGGTCTTGCCGTGCACCTGAGTCTGAAGAGCAACACCACGGAGGGCAGTGAGGCGTTGCTGACCGATCCCTTGATCGGCCGGCTGGCTCCGGACGCGGAGCAGGTCTTCCCAGGACCGCACTCGTGGGATGGCAGCTACACCGACCTGCGCATCGCGTGGAAGGGCCGTAACTGGCGAGTGGAGAGCGCCCACGCGGGGCAGGATCTTGTCATGCTGGCTACGCCGCTTCCCTCGGCAACCAAGGCCGCGCTCCCGCCAACGGTGATCTTCTCCGTCGACTTTCTATGGAACCGGCGAGGTACCACGGCTCGACTTCCGGGCGTAATCGAAACGCAGGGGGCGGACGGGACCGTGCGCGTGTACTGCACCTGCGAGGATGACGCAGGCAAGGGTGCAACGCTGCGCCCCGTATTGAACCTTTCGCCGATCACCGGCCCCTATTTCGCTGCGGACTTCACCGAACCGGTGGCGATCAGCACCGGAAAGCGACGCAGCCTGGCGGAGGTGACGGACGCCCTCGCTCGCGGGCGTGAGCTCTACAACAAGTCGCTGCCAGGCGATGCCGCAACCCGGCCTATCGCCGATGCGATTCAGACAACACTTGGCTGGGACACAATCTATGAGCCGGAGAAGCAGCGCGTGATCTCTCCCGTGAGCCGGGTGTGGAGCGTGAACTGGGGTGGCTACGTCATCTTCGACTGGGACACCTTGTTCGCCGCCACCATGGCCTCCATCGGTTCCCGAGATCTCGCCTATGCGGACGCCGTCGAGACGTTGCGGGAGTCCACTGAACAGGGCTTCGTGCCGAACTACGCCCGCGCGGGTAACTGGAAGAGCGCCGATCGCTCCGAGCCACCGGTAGGTTCCACAACAGTGCTTGGGCTTTACCAGAAGTTCGGGGACCGATGGTTCCTGGAGCAGACGTTTCCTCCCCTGCTTCGCTGGAATCGCTGGTGGGCGGAGCATCGCGACATTGATGGCTATATGACCTGGGGCAGCGACGGGGAAAACCAGCCGCGCAACCTGGATGACAAGAGCCCGGGCACGCGGTTCGGCGCGATCCTTGAATCGGGGCTGGACAACAGCCCGGTGTATGACGACACCACGCTGAACCCAAAGACGCATTTGCTAGAGTTTGCCGACGTCGGCCTGATGAGCATGTACATCGCGGACTGCGACGCCCTCGCCAGGATCGCAGACGTGCTGCATCGATCCGCCGAGGCGAAAGAAGTAAGGGATCGAAGCGCAAGATACGGACGGAAGCTCCAAACCCTTTGGAACCCGGACGCTGGGATCTTCCTGAACAAGGACCTGCACACCGGCAAGTTCAGCACCCGTCTGTCGCCGACAAATTTTTATCCCATGCTGGCGCACGCCGCCACCCCGGCGCAGGCCCAGACCATGGTCAGCAGGCACCTGCTGAACACCGACGAGTTCTGGGGCGAATGGATCATCCCTTCGATCGCACGGAACGACCCGGCCTACAAAGACCAGAACTACTGGCGAGGCCGCATCTGGGGTCCTATGAATTACCTGGTCTACCTGGGCCTGGAAAACTACGATGTGCCGAAGATTCGCGGCGAGTTCGCGGACAAATCCTATGCGCTTTTCCTCAAGGAATGGGGGGAGCATGGCCATGTCCACGAGAACTACAACAGCATCCTCGGTACCGGGGACGATGTGGCTAACAGCGACCGTTTCTACCACTGGGGCGCTCTGCTGGGCTACACGAAGTACCTGGAACTGACGGCTCCGAAGCGGTGAGGTGGTTCAGCCCAGCAGATCGTCAGGATTGCGGATCTGGTTGGGCGAGCGCAGCCGTTCGTCCAGATCGTCGATCTTGTCCTGCAGGAAATTCAGCTTGCGCGAGAGCGACTGAATCTCGGTCTCGGCCCTGCGATTGACGTCGAAATCCAGCTCGGAGCGAAGGCGGTCGCGGGAGTCCTGACGGTTCTGGCTCATCATGATGACCGGCGCCTGGATGGCAGCCAGCATGGACAGGAACAGGTTCAGCAGGATGAAGGGGTACGGATCCCAGGCGCGGCCCTTCAGGATGACGTTGATGGCCGTGTAGGTGACCAGAACCACGCCGAATGTAATGATGAAGGTCCACGAGCCGCCAAAGGAAGCAACGCGGTCCGCGATGCGCTCGCCAAAGGTCTCGCGTTCGTCGATGAGCTCGTTCGGGTTGCGGGCGGAGCGGCCCTTTACGAGCTGCTGCGTGGAGTGAATCTCGCGCGCGACCACGGTAAGGAGGTCGAGCCCGGCGAGCGGCTTGCGCTTGAAGAGCTCGGAGAGATCGTCGCGATCGACCTCGACGCAGATGGTCGGTTCCATGGCGACAGCGGTGGTCTGGTGCGGTGCGTCGTCGAGCATGGAGGCGAAGCCGAAGAAGTCGCCGTGCTTGGGTTCGGAGAAGAGAATTTCCTGCCCATCCTCGTCGGTGGAGGAGACCCGAACAGAACCGGAAAGCACGATAAAGGCGCGCGCGGCGGGATCGCTGATCTTGTAGATCCGCTGGCGGGGTGCGAAGTCACGAAGCTCTACCTGTTGGGCGAGCACGCAAAGCTCGTCCTCGTCGAGGAGCGAGAAGAGCGGGACGTGGCGAAGTTCTTTGGGATCGACGGACATGGGAAGCGTG
>CAXTGN010000004.1:0-34613 GCA_964243455.1 uncultured Acidobacteriaceae bacterium | reverse complement strand
TACGCGCCGAACCTCATGGCCCGGCTGGGTGTGCTGGAACCAGCCGCCCACTTCATGAGCAAGCCCTACATCCTGGCGGAGGTGGTGGCCAAGCTGAACTGCCTCGTCAGGGCGACGTGACACCGTCGCTCACGTCGCCAGGCGGGCCTTGCTCATCCGCAACGTAACTACCACGCCTTTTGGCAACCAGTTGAATGTGACAGAGCCACCGAGCTGACCGGACATGCTTTGGGCGACGAGCCTGCTACCGAAGCCGGGCCTGGTCGTGGGGGCGGCAGCAGGCGGCCCGCCCCGTTCCGTCCAGACCACCACCACGTCGCCGCCGTGGTCGGCGCACGACACGTCCACCGCGCCGTCGGTCGCCGAGAGCGCGCCATACTTGAGCGAGTTGGTCGCCAGTTCATGCACCACCAGGGCCAGCGTCGTGGCCGCGGTCTCCCCCACGCGCACCTGCGGCACGCTGACGCTGACGCGGCTGCCCATGGCTGGCCCGTCCGCATAGGGCGCCAGCAGGACGGCGAGCATGTCGCCCAGGAGCGCGCCCCCGCCGGCGTCCTGGGCGGCGTCAGGGCGGATGAGGTCGTGGGCACGCCCCAGGGCGGCCAGCCGCTGCGTCAGGTCGTGGGCCATCTCGGTGGTCGATGCCGCCGAACGCGCGGCGAGGCTGGTGAGCGAGGACGCGATGGCGAACAGGTTCTTGACCCGGTGGCTCATCTCGCCAGCCAGCATCTCACGGGCTTCCTCCGCCTGCTTGCGCTCGGTCACGTCGAGGAACACGCCGAACATGGCCCGGTCGATAATGCCCTTGTCGCCGCCTTGGCCGCGGGCCGACACCCAGCGGACGGCGCTGCCGTCCAGGATGCGAAAGTCGATCTCGTAGGCGCCCATCACCTTCCGTGTTTCCTGGAAGGCCGTCTTGACCCGGTTGAGGTCGGCCGGGTGGATGCGCGCCGACAGGTCCTCAAAGGTAATCTGCCGTTCGCACCTTGGCACGCCCCAAAGGCCATGCGCGCGTTCGTCCATGGCGATCTCGTCGGTGTCCACGTCCCACGACCAGAGCGCGACCCCAGCCGCGTCGGTGGCGATGCGCAGGCGTTCGGCATCCCACACCAGGGCGCTTGCCCCTTCCCACGGCATGACGCTACGCCCGCTTGAAGGGCTGGGAGGCCCAGGGCTGGCCGACAGCGTCAACATCGGCGCCCGACGCCTCCGACATCCGGCCGACACGCCTGGCCCCGGCCCAAACGTCCGCCCGCCCCCTGCCGCCAACCATGCGCTGTGCAAGGCCAAGTGCCTCCCGATCATCGACGCACTTTGCATTGAGTGTGCTGGCAGTGTGGCCAGCACAGTCCAGCAAGTTGATTTGGTAATCGGTCATCATACCTCTCCGTGCCGTGCCGTGCCGTGCCGTGCCGTGCCGTGCAGGGCGGGAGGATGAATGCCTCCCGATCGACACGTTCTATCTTGAAGTGCGCCATGCCCCATCTCGACGGGTCTTGGTCTAGGTTCGAGGAGACATCAGAACCCGGCCGGTCCGCGGTCCTGATGCGCTCCCGGCAAGCGTTGCCCGGACTCGGTTCGAACCGTACTCCTGGCAGGCGTACTCTGGGAGCACAGCAAGGCACTCGCCAGGCTCGGGATATACTCACGTCCAGCTTGAGGGCGCGTGACCGAGAAGGAGGTTCGGCAAGCCATTTCCGGCATGCCCTTTCACCCCTGCAAAGCTACGCCACCGCGGCATCCAGCCGGTAGCCGGCTCTGGTCGTCACCAGCAGGCGAGCGTCGGAGGGATCGGCCTCGATCTTGCGCCGCAGCCGGTAGATATGCGTTTCCAGCGTGTGGGTGGTCACGGCCGAGTTGTAGCCCCAGACCTCGGCCAGCAGTCCCTGCCGGCTGGCACCGCCGTCCGTCCGCAACAGGTGACGCAGGATGCCCACCTCTTTCAGCGTCAGCCAGACCCGCCTGCCCGCCTGGTCGCGCAGCACCTTTTGCGCCGGGTAGAACCGCCAGGGTCCGACGGTGAGCACCGCGTCCATGCTGTTCTCGTGGTGGCGCAACTGGGCGCGCAGCCGGGCAATCAGCACCGAGGGCCGGACCGGCTTGGCCAGGTAGTCGTGCGCGCCGGCCTCCAGCCCCCGCACCACGTCGTCCTCGGCATCAGAGCCTGCCAGCATCAGCACCGGCATGTGCTGACGGGCTGCGCGCAGCCTGGCGCACAGGTCGCGTCCGTCGCCGTCGGGCAGGCTCACGTCCAGGAACAGCGCCTCGAACCGGACCGTGCCGCATAGCATCAGCGCCTCCGCCTCGGCGACCGTGGCGGCCTCCGTGGGATCGAACCCGGCGGATCGCAGCTCGTCCGCCACCATGCCCCGGAACTCGGCATCATTGTTCAGCAGCAGGACGGGGATCATGCTCATAGGTCAGCCCTCCGGGAGTGTGCGGCCATGGATGGATGCGCCAGCATCGGCCGGCGCTGGATGGGATGTGGCTCGAGCCGCCCGGGCGGCCGCCGGATGCACCTGGTCACGTCGGCTAGGGTCCGCCGGGCGCTGGCCAGAACGGATGTCCCACAGGCGCCTGCTTGCTGGCGAGCATCGCACCTTCCGGGGCACTCGGCGGGCCTGCATGGGCGACGTCCCGGGCCATGGCGCCGATCAGCAACCCCAGTGCCAGCGTTGCGCCAAGCATAACCCCGGCCAGCATTGGGCCACTCATGTGGCTGCCCTGGTGCCTGCCGGCTGTCGGAGTGCCTGGGGCAGGGTGGACCTTGCTCGGCAGCAGCGGCAGCAGGTAGAGCGCGACCGCCCTTGCATGAGAGCGTGTCTGGCTTTCTCCAGGCAAGCCCGCGATCGTGGCTGCCAGGCTGTCCACGGCTGCGGCCCTGGGCAGCTCCGCCAGCCGCGCAGCCTCGGCCCAGGGGTCCTTACCCACCCGCGCCAGCAGGGACAGCACGCTCAGGTCCATGCCGTTGCGCTCTGTCTCGATGACGGCATGGAGGAAGCGGTCGAACTGCAACGGCCACATGAGACAGACGTTCGGTGCTGCCACGGGTCAGCCGGCCCCGCCCTGTGGGTCCTGCTGGTAGCGGACGCCGGCCGGGCCTTGGCGGCCCGCCGCAACGTCCGGTCGGCAAGGCAGGGCAGCGCGCCGCTCCGTGGCCAGCTCCGCCTGCTCTGTCCGGCTTGCCCGACCGGCGTGCAGCCCCACCGCCATGGCTACGCCGTTGGCGATCCCTTGCAGGAACGACAGGTCATGCCGCGTGAACTCGCCCGCCTCCGCGCTGCCGACCTCAAGCACCCCGAACGCCCTCTGCCTGTCACCCCGGATGGGCACGCTGACCATCCGGTGCACCCCCTGCCCGACGAGCGCCTCCGGCACCCGGATGCGGTCGGTCGTGTCCAACTGGCGGAACTGGACGAGCTGGCCGGTGAGCCAGGCCAGCCCCGCCGTGGTGCCCAGATCGGCGGCGACCCGTGTGCGCCCGACCATGCGCGCCGGCCAGCCGATGCCGGCCTGCAGCACGAAGGTGTCCTCGTCCACCCGGTATTGCAACACCCCGGCGATCCCGCCCCCCACACCCTGGGCAGCAGCACGGCAGGCCTCGCGGACGACCGCGTCCAGGTCATCCTCCAGGTATGCGACGACATCGAAGTGCCCGATCAGCGCTGCTTGCCGAGGCGTAAGAGGGTTCGCCTCGTGCCTGACGACGTCAGCGGGGAGTGCGGGACTGATCTGGTGCATGGGTGGGCGGGCCTCCTCGAAGCGCCCAGGCCGTGCATCGGCCCGCTGCATCGAGCCGCCGGCAACAAATCCGTGGAACGCGATGCACAAAGAAAAGAGGGTGGCACCCGGAAGCACCACCGAGTTTAGGGAGGAATCGTCCGTCGGGGCTACCCCGACGGATCGCGGAGGCCAGCAGCGCCCGCAACACTTTGGCCTCTAAGCGACGAGAGAGCGCCGGGACAGGATCGGAAACTACCTACTGCCCGCTTGCAGCAATTACTCACAGCCTGAAGCGGCGCTTGCACTTACCCTATTTTGGCTTCCGTGTGAGACTTCGTCCCATGGACATGCCGTAGATCGTGCACCCTGGGCAACGGCAACGACACGGTGCAGATTGGCGGGCAGAACGAAATCATCCTGCTGGGCAATGGCAAGAACCTGGTGAGCGGCACGCAGGGAATGGCGTTCATCACCACAGGCTCGGGCAACGACACGATCAAGCTCGGGGGTTCCGGCAGCACAGTCAACGCGGGCGCGGGGACAAACAGCATCACGGGCGGGACCGGCCACGACACCTTCGTGATGGCGAAGGCCGGCCAGGGCTTCGACGGCATCACGGGCTTCACGGAGGCCAATAGCGACGCGCTCGACCTGCGCGCGGCGCTGAGCGCCACGACCTGGAACCACAACGCCGCCACCTTGGGCAACTATCTCAAGGTCACGGACGTGGGCGGCAACACGCTGCTGGCCGTCGCCAATGGCGGCAGCGGGGCCGGGGTGCAGGTGGCACAGCTAAGCGGCGCCACCTACGGCCTGACCGACCTGCAGAGCCACCACTCCCTGCTGACGACGTGAGCAGGTAAGCCCCGGCAGGGCCGCCGCCAGCCTCACCTAAGGCGGAGTGGGCCGAGACCACGGTCACTCGGGGACCGGGGTCAGGCTGGCAGCCATGCCCCGCGGCGGCCTGAACACTCCGTACCGAGGCTGGCGTCAGTGCCTCAAAGACAGTCGCTGGTAGGGTTGAAGTGCTGCAAGCCGAGTAGGGCGCAGTGGGTCAGCAACGCCTCCGGGATCAGATCGGTTGCTGGAACTCACAGTGTCCGGCAAACGAACCCTGACGGACAGCGCCGGGCGTGGGCTGCACCACTTCGTCTAGGGTCATTTCACGAAGTGGCACAGAGAAGTAACAGCGAGATTGCTAGCCTGTGACGACATCTCCTTCAGCAACAATGCGCCCATAATTGGACAGGTCCATGAAGTTCATGTGATCGGGGCCAACTTTGCTAAGAAAATTTTCCGAGAAATAAAGCGCGTCCATATCCTCTATGCTGTCAAACCAAGCTTCGACGACTGAGTCGTAGTCCGGACCAGAGTATTTCGGCGCAGGAACCGGATACGACACGACGAACCGCCGGATGTAACGATGCGCCTCGGGAATAGACATGAGGAGCGGCCTGTGAATTTCGCGCTGATAATGCACAAATTCCTCATGGCTTATGCCTTCTCGACGCTTGATAGTGATGATCATTTTTATCACGGCATGTATCCTTTTTGATCACGTAGAAAAGCATCGTGCCAAGCTTTGGCAGAACCATATCTGGCTGCCGCTAATGAGGTAGCCACCCTGTCCGTCAAACCAACCCTGACGGACACGTAGCTTTAAGATCAGCGCGACGGGGAAGCTTATCAGGCTGTAGACTTCTCAGAGTGTGGGCGATCCTACTCCCGCATCTAACTGGCACGAGGGTTGCCCCATGCTGTCACACACTCACCTCGGCATGTCGGACTTGAGCCGCGCCGTAACTATTTACGACGCCGTGATGGACGCTCTGGACTACACCTTAAAGATTGGCTGATCACGAGCAACGGAATCCGCACTGCACGCCCGCGCTTCGCAGAGGCGTCGCATGGCGGTCTCAAACTGGTCGAGCGATCCCACGATGAAACCGCCACCGTGCATTTAGGTCAGCGTAGGAAGCGGGCCGGCGCCGGGCTTTGAGGGATGGTAGACCCGGACGGGGATCGTGCCATGCGGCCCCTTGAGGCCGTAATCTTCGATGCCGCCGAAGGTATCGTGCTCGCGTCGCCAAATGTGGATCGGTTTGTGGGCGCCGATCACCGGACCGGTCTTCAGCCATTCGGCGATTTCGGGGTCCTTGGTGCCGCTCGCCACCCCGTGAGGGATGGACTTGCCATCATAGATCGTCATGTGTTGCGTCTCCAATCAGGTCGGCATGTACGAGGCATCACGGCCGCTCTTCGGTTCACCTGCCCTGGGTGCGGCGGGTTGGCCCCGGCACGGGGGCGACCGTAAGGCAGGCGAACAGGACCCCACATCCTAGCGGTGCAGTGCCGCCCAGGGCAGCACTGCATCGGCGATCGAGTCGGGTTTTTCGGGGAACAGCGCATGCGAAGCACCCTCGATGATAACTGTCATCACCCGGTCGCCGAGCTGGCCATGCAGTTCGCCCCAATATTCCTTGGGGATGAACGGATCATGCTCGGCGATCAGTTGGAGGAGCGGGACGCCGCCGCACGCCCAGGATTTTGCAAGCCCGCTCGCCTTGACCGCGTCGCGTTGCATGGCCAGCGTCGCGGGATACCACCCGTCGAGCCAGATGCCGGCATCGTGGCCCGGGGCGAAGAACGCCTGGCGTAACGCAGCCAGCCGGTCGCGCTCCGGAAGCGACGGGTCGCCGGCGACGAAGGGCGTTTTCGCCACGTCCTCTGGAACCTTGGACGCCTGGGCCGCGGCGAGTATGGCCGCCTTAACCAGTCCGGGATGGTCCGTGGTCACCACGCGGGCCAGGATATTGCCGAACGCGTGGCCCAGCAGGATTGCCGTGCCGTCCGCCAAGTAGCGGATACACCTCGCAACGTCGTCGGCGAGGTCATGCAGGGTCAGGCCGGACATGGTGCCCGTGGACCGCGCCACACCCCTTGGCTGCGGGCGCAGGACCTTCCATCCCGCGTCCGCCAGCCGTCCGGTGATGTCGTCGTAGTCCTTTCCGCCGTCGCGCCCGTAGGACGGCAGGATCACGAAGGCCGGTCCCTCGCCATCCACATACACCTCGATACCAGCGCCACCGCCGCTGACCATCTCGCTTGCTCTTGCCATCAGTTACCTACCCCGAGCCAAACCATGCCGGACCGATCCTTGCGCGCATCCTACAACGCCACACGCAGGAGCTTGGCAGGCCGGGCTACCCCGTCGGGCGGCGGCGATGCGGTCCCGCCGTCCGTGATGAAGTAGGCGACGCGGCCGTACTCTCCCGAAGCGCGTCCCCAGGCGCCGCTGGACGGTCCGATGAGCTCCTCGATGAACGGATCGCCGGCGACGCTTTCGGTGAACCCGCTGTTGTCGCCAGGGTCCATCGACACGCGGTCGATCGTGTTCTGCCGGTGGGTCGCCAGGTAGATGACGCCGGCATCCTCGTCGATGCAGAAATCATCGCCCATCCTGCCAGCCAGGACGAGTTCGGGCTCGCCCGCCGGGTCGAAGCTGCGGGGATCGACGCGGACCCGCATCAGCAGCTTTTTGGCCGTGGCCGTGTAGTACAGGAAGTTCGTCCTGGCGGCGTAGCGCACGCCGTTCACGCCTGGCTGTTCCGGTTTCAGCTTGCCGGGGAAGTATCCCATGCTGTCATGCCGCAGCCAAACCTTGGCCGAGGGCGCACCGCCATCCGCGGGCAAGTCCACGCGCCAGATCAGACCTGCGAAGCAATCGGCGATCAGGACCGTCCCCGGGGCCACCAGGCAGCTTCCGTTCAGCCCGCGCGCCGTCTCGGGGAACTGGAACACGGTCTCCGGGTGCACCGCCGCCCCGGGCGACCACCGGCGCAGGTCGAGCCGGTGCAGGTAGCCCTCGTGCGAGGTGTACAGGTTCGACGTGGAAACGTAGAAGACGTCAGGCTCGACCTCCACGATGCCCGTCGTGGGCTGCGCGAACGTGTAAATGCGGACGGGCTCGACCGTCTTGCCCTCGGGTGCCGCCGGAACGAACCACAGCTCCCTGTGGTTCATCGCGGTTACGAGGACGGAGTTGTCGGAGCGGACCGCAAGGTTTTCGAGGAAAGAGTTCACGGGAAACCAGGCCACGGTGGTCAGCCTTGCCTTGCGCGTGGCACCGGGGGCCGCAGCCTTCACGGGAGCATCGTGCAGGGCGGCCGGAGCCGGAATCTCGAAGCCGTTCAGCAGGGCGCAGACCATATAGTAGATGCCGGCAAGGTAGGTCAGGTCCACCAGGCCCTTCTTGCCGAACGCCTGCTCGGCGGTGGCGTACAGCTCGGCATCCACCCGGTGCTGCGTCGAGAGCTGCCACGCGTAACGCTGGGCCAGCCGTTCCTGATCGGTGAGTTCCGGCGGAAGATCACCGGCCGCCAGCGCGCGCACCGCTGCCTCCGAGAGACCCGCTTTCCGGCCGACGGCCTCGTGCGCATAGATCTCGTAGCGGGACTGCCACGCGCCGCCCACGGCCAGTATCACCACCTGGCGGACGCGTTCGCTCAGCGAGGTGTGCTGCTGCTCAGCGTCCTGGAGGTCGAGGAACGCCTTGGTGATGCCCGGGCTGAACAGCACCGGGTTGAACGGCCCGATCACCCGGCCGTCCTCGGTCTGGCTCCGGAACCCCGCGCCGTCCGCCCAGGGTATCATCGTCCGCTCGAGGCGGTCATAGATCGCCCTCTGATCGGCGGATAGCGCTCCTGGATCCAGCAGCGGCAGGCGGCCGCCCAGCGTCTTGTCGTCGTCATGCATGGTCTTGCTCCCGAAATCCCCGGTGAGGGTCCCTATCGCGCTCGCGGGTCCGTCGTGGCGCCCCGGCCGACCCGTCGGATGAGTCCGGCACGGCTTCGCCGGGCGGGCCGCGCCACGCCATGCGAAACTGGAACGCGGACGTGCCCCGCATGAAGACGCGCTTCATCATGCCGGGATGACCGGCAGGAGGAGGAACGGCTCCCGGTCCTGCTCGAAATGCAGGTGGTTGCGCCCGCTGAATACCTCGTAAGGGCGGTCGTGCGGATCGTCGTGCGTGAACGGCCCGACCCCGGTTGACCTGGCCGAACCGTCGGCGGGGCCGCCCGGATCGAGGCCGTGGTCGAAATCCCGCCCGCGGACGTTCAGCGCAAGCCTGTGGCCCGGGGGGATGACGATGCATGTCGGCCAGATCTCGACGTCGAGCTCGACCGGCTCGCCGGGCGTGAGTGGCCAGGCCTCGTCATGCGCGTGGTAGGGCCGGTAGGGCAGGCTGCGGTCGGGATCGAGCTTGCGTTGGGAGGCCCGGAGCCAACCCATGCCGATCGGCACGCCAGGATCGTTCGAGCCAAGGAACAGCACCTCCTTCCCGTCCGGGGCGAACAGGCGCAACACCAGGAACAGGTCGGCGTCCGAGGTGTCGGAAGCCACGAGAAGCCTCGCCGCGACCGGCCCGGTGATCTCCAGTTCCCTCTCGGCCGGCGGCAGGAAGAAGGTCAGCCCGTCGCCCGCGACGTCGTAGCCGAGCGGCGGCCCGGCCACCGGGCTCCGACCCAGCTCTCGCCTGTGCGGATCGAGGTAGAAGCGCGTCCACGCCGTGCGCGCCAGCGGCCAGTCCTGCTCGCCGCGGACGCGGAAATCCTCGCCAGGCCTGCGGACCTGCAGTTGCACGCGCGGCTGGCAGTCCCATCCCGTGTCCTCGCCCTTGAGGAAGTGTCCGAAGAACCGCTTCTGCAGCCGGACGCCTTCGTCCCGGTAGAATGGGTTGTAGTGCGTGTTTCCGTGCACCTCGAGCCACTTCCGCGACGATGCCGCGGCGGTAAATCCCTCGAAATTGCCGCGGGAGTGCATCCCCATGCCGCCCCAGTTCGCCGCCGACAGGAGCGGCAGGTCTATCTTCGCGTAGTCGGGAGAGCGTTGCCGGTAGTAGGGGCCGTCGAAGGGGCGGCTGAGCACCTCCGGCGCCGGTGCGACCCTTCGGTCGCGCAGCACGTCCTCCGATACGGTCTCGGGTCCCGCGATCGGTTCGCCGGTGACCGCGCTGCGCTGCGCGCGCTCGCCGCGCCCATGCTGGCGCGGCTCGACCCACTCGCTGAACCAGCCCTCGAGGAAGCCGGACTTGATGCCGCCATGGCGCCCGACATCCCGGTAATAGTCGGCCGCGCCCTCCCATATGCAGAGAGCCGTCAGATGCTGCGGGCGCAGCGACGCCACGTGCCACTGGTTCATGGCGAAGTAGGAGATGCCGTTCATCCCGACCTTGCCGTCGCTCCAATCCTGGGCCGCCACCCACTCGATGCAGTCGTGCAAATCCTTCGTCTCGCGTGGCGACCAGTTCTCGATCGTTCCCGGAGAGCGCCCCGCCCCCCTGCTGTCGATGCGGACGCACGCGTAGCCATCGACGCACCATCTCTCGGGATCGACCACTTCCCAGTTCTCGTACCTTCCGCTTGAGGCTGACAGGACCTCGGGATAGGCGGCAATCAGGCTGTCCCACCGGCTCCTGTAGCCGTCCTGGAACGCCAGCCCCTTCGCGTATGGGCCATGGTTGAGGATCGTCGGGTAACGCCCCTCGGCCGCGGGAAGAAAGACGTCGGCGCGCAGCACGTTGCCGTCGTCCATCGCTATCCCGACATCCCACAGCACGCACATCCTGTCCGACACGTCGGCTATCCGGTCCATCATGCCATCCTCCATTGGAGAAGCGTTCCCGGCCTGAAGCTCAGAGTTCGAGGCGGATGACCTTGGCCGGGCGGACGATCCCGTCGGGCGGCGGTGACTTGTTGCCGCCGTCGGTCATAAAATAGGCGACGCGGCCATGCTCGCCGGGCTTGCGGCCCCACCCCCCGCTGGTGGATCCGACCAGCTCTTCCGTGTAGGGGTGTCCCGCCACGCTGACCCTGCCGGAGTTGTCCGGTCCTGGCGTCAGCGACACGCGGTCGATCGTGTTCTGCCGATGCGTTGCGACGTAGGCGTGTCCGGCATCCTCTTCGAGCCAGAAATCGTCCCCCATCATGCCAGTGGCCACCAGCTCGGGTTCGCCTGCCGAATCATGAGTTTCGGGATCGACCGGCACCCGCATGAACAACTGCTGGGCCGTCGAAGTGTAGTAGAGGTGGTTGGTTTTGGCCGCGAACTTGAGGCCGTTGACGCCGGGCATGTCGGGCTTCTCGGGATCGTGCGCCATGTTGTCGTGCTCGAGCCATGGGCGGATGGGGGTCACGCCGCCGTCCGGCCCTGGCAGATCGACGCGCCATATCAGCTTGGCGAACGAATCAGCGACCAGAATGGTCCTGGAAGCGACAAGGCAGCTGCCGTTGAGCGCGCGGGCGCGGTCGGGAAACTGCCGTATCGCCGTCGGATAGACTGGCAGGCCGGGCTGCCAGTTACGAAGATCGAGGCGGAACATGAACGATTCGTGCGTCGTGAAGAAGTTGCAGGTGAATATGTAATAGACGTCCGGCTCCAGCTCGACGATGCTCATGGGCGGCGGGTCGAAGGTGAAAAGCCGCAGCGGCAGCACAGGGACGTCGCCATCGACCGGCGGAAGGTACCAAAGCTCCTTGTGGCTGAAGCGCGTCAGCAGGATCGAGTTGTCGGCACGGATCAGCAGGTTCTCGGGGAAGGAATGCGTCGGAAATACAGCCACAGGCGTCAGCTTGGCCGAGTGTCGCGTTTGAGGCGCCATGTTTGTCTCCTGATTGAAGGTCGAAACGCCTCAGGGCGTAAGGTTCATCGACGGCACGCCGGTCGTGATATCGACCGGCAGCGACACGTGGTCGTGCACGACGAGCCACTTGCCGCCGATCTTCCGCAACCCGTTGGTTGCGCGCATCCAGATGTCGAGTGGCCTGCCGTCCCGGAGGGTGGCTTTCAGCCCGACAAGGGCATGAACGAACGCGACGTCGCCGGAGCAGACGATCTGCGTCTCGGTCACATCGACCTTCGGAAGTCCCTGGAAGAGCGCAAGGAATGCGGACCAGTGCTGCCTATAAGCATCGAAGCCTGGGTATTGCAGGGGAGGAAGGACGTCGAAGGCCACCGTTGCTGCGCCGGGGGCGTAGAAGGACATGAGACGCTCGACGTCGCCGGCCTCGAACGCCGCCTTCCAGAGAGCGCGCTGTTTGCGGATCTCCGCTTCCTCTTTCGGTTGCCTCCCCGGGTCTCTTCCGGGTCGCGTCGCGGCGTCTCCGGGACCTTCGGCAGCCTCCGATCGTCCGGCGCCAAGAATGGCGGCGAGACAGGCGATGGCGACGCGGCGGCCGAAGCCGGGAATGCGATGCTTGGAGCATCGTTCTGCAGGAGGGGTGGACAGCATTGCGTTCGAGCCTCGTGTCGTGCTTGCGGTGCAGCTGCTATTGGTCGAGGCCGACCGCGTTCGAGGGAACGTCGAATGCCGCGAGGGTGAGCGAGACCCCGGTGAACCAGCCGAGCAGCATCGTGACATCGACGATGCCCGCATCGCCCAGCAGCCCTTTCGCCCGGCGGTAGAGGCCCTTCGGGACGATGCGCGGTGCGACCAGCGCCGATGCCAGTTCGTACACCACCTGCTGACGCGGATCGTTGAAGGACGTGGGGAGGCCTGCGATGATAGCCTCGACCTTCCGGGCGGGCAGCTCGCCGGCCTCCTCGCCGATCATCTCGTGCTCGTAGTTGGAGTAGGCCGCCAGCCAGCGCGCGTTGACGAGGTTCGTGGCGATCTCGATCTCAGCCTTCGTCAGCGTGGAGTGCTTTTGGTAGTATGCGCCGACCGGCACCACGGCCTTCGAAAGTTTTGGGTTGCTCAGCCAGATCTTGTGCGGGCCCGGCACTTGGCCTCGCAACTGCATGGTGAAGTCGTAGGCATCCCTCATTTCGAGTGCCATCTTCTCCACCGGGGTCTCTTCGAACCGGCCGAACGACCCGAAATCAGATGTGCCTGACATGATGCGGAGCCCGTCTTGTTGCTTCCCCATCTATGGATCCGATCGTGCCGACGCTCTTTCGCAAATCGGCCAGACTTACGTTCTTCTCCAGCGGCGTGCTTGACCTCACGGCTTCGTGACAAGCCTAGGAGCGGCGCAGCTGGCGCCAGGCGCGCGGACTGAGTCCCATCACCTTGCGGAACATCGTCGCGAAATGCTGGGGCTGTCTGAAGCCGCACTCGAGTCCGACCTCTATGATCGGCAGCAGCGTGGTCTCGAGCAGTTCGCGGGCGCGTTCGATGCGGAGCTCCACCAGGAACCTGTGGGGCGGCTTGCCCGAGCTGTCGCGGAAGGCACGCGCGAACTGGGACAAGCCAAGTCCGCTGATGCGGGAGAGCTGCTCGAGGCTCAGATCCTCGTCCAGGTGGGCGCGCATGTAGTCCGTGACGCGGAGCAGGCGCGGAGCGTGGACATGGGAGGGAGGTTCGGGCGTCCTCGGCGCCAGGTTGGAATGATGTCTGACGAGGTGGACGGCGAGCGCCCGCCCGAGCAACTCGGTCATCAGCCGGGTGCCGTGCCCCGGTGCCTCCGCTTCGGCCAGCAGCAACCGGACGATGTGGTCGGCCGTTTCGTCGGGCGTGGCGAAGTCCGGCACGAGTTCGATCCGGGCGGGATCGGCGCCGAACCCATCCACCGCCGCTTGGGCGACGAGTTCACGGGCCAGGTGCACGAGGACCACGTCCGGACGCCCCATGACGATCCGCCGGACGGGCTCGCCAGCCGGGGTGACGCTGACCTGGCCGGCGTTCGTCCATCGTCGCTCGAGGTGCTTGCCGCGGACATCCTCCGTGAGCACCGGCCCCACGAGGTGATTGACGATGAGGTTGTCGCGCAGGCCCGGAACATCGAGCGTGCTCGGCGGGTGCCGATAGCGTTGGAGGACGACGCCTTGCCAGCCCTCCGCCGGGCTCGACGTGATGGGCCGGCTCGGCAGCAGCGTGGCAAGGCGCGCGGGCGTCAGGAGTCCGGCGCCGTCGCCTGGATCGTCAAGGGCCTGCACGATGGCGGTCGCTCCGTATTACGGTGTGTCAGCATAAACGGCTTGGCTTGCGGAAGTTACGTTCGGTATCGATTGAAGCAGCGGCGCTCAGGCGCCTCGGCTTGAAAATGGGCCCGGCATGGCTCTGGAGCGTACGGTAGGTCGGCAGGCGGTGGAAATCGCGTCGCTGAAGGGGCTGTGAAGCACCAATGCCGCGGCGCTTCGCCAATTTCCGGGCTAAGTAAGCCGCTTGGCGCAGCCCAACTTGTGCAAGCGTCAACACCGCAAGTCAGAAACAATGCTATCACAATTCGCGCATCCATTTAACGATCGTCTTGGCGACTGCATCGGGTGCCTCCGGTAGCAGTGCATGGCTGGTGTCTGGCACGACGACTACGGTGATGCGGCCGCCGAACTCGTCCCGCAACTCGTTGCGGCTGGACGGCGGCCGGAATGGGTCCGCCCCGGCTTGCAGGTCCAGCAACGGCACGCGCCCCCCGGCCCACCACTCCGCTTGTGGGGTATGGTCCGCCGCGTCGCGCTGGCTCCGGCTCGCGTCAGGGAACCAGCCGAACAGCCAGGCCGAAGGATCGTGGCCCGGCGCGAAGAACGCACCCTGCAGATAGCGCCGCCGCTCGGCCTCGGGCAGGGTGGGGTCCGCCACCTTTGTCACGGCGACGCTCAGCTCCGACGGGTAGGATTTGGCAGCCGCCGCGGCCAGAACCACGCCCCGCACCACGTCCGGGTGGTCCACGGCGAGCATCCGCGCGACCCAGTTGCCATAAGCGTGGCCGATCACGACGGCCGGACCGGCGTGCTCGGCCTCGATCACGGCAGCGACGTCCGTAGCCAAGTCGTGCAGCGTCAGGCCGTCCAGCGGGCCGGTGCTGCCGTGTATCCCCCGCGGCTGCGGCCGCAGCACGCGGAAGCCTCCGGCGGCGATGGCAGCGGCCACCTCGCTGTAGTCCTCGGAGTCCCGCCCGCGCGACGGCAGCATGACGACCAGTGGGCCGCTGCCCTCGGCAATAGTGTCAATCAGGGCGGGTCCTGCCGGGACGAGAACACGAGTTCGGCCGGGGTCCGCGTGCGTCCCTGGCACAAACGCCATCAGGCTGAGCGCCAGGGCAATTGCTATCACCATGTTTGGCATTCAACGCGCCTCATCCCGCAAGGGTGCTCATAAGCTGCCAGTGCGCTCCAGATCCCGGAGCAGGTAGGCCTGCCTGCCGGTTCCAGGCACTGCGCCCATGCCACCACCGGCGTGGAAAGGCTGGTCCCGAGCAGCAATGCGGTGATAACGCGGGGCACCTTCATGGTGGCCTGACATCCTGCCGCATGCACGCCCCAATAGACCGGGACGATTCATGCCCATTACCCGGCCATGGCAGGCTGTCGGCGGCGTCGCAATACTCCTGCGCGATGCGGCGCACTAACTCGCCGGCCGGAACGAGGTCGTGCACAAGCCCGGCGGACTGCCCGGCTTCCACCTTGCCCTCCGCCACGTCGCCGTCCAACGCAGCCATCTTCAGAGTGCCAGCGGCGAAGGCCACCTTGCGGTCCTCCATCGCGGCGCCATCCGCTTCCATGGCCGCCATGCGCTCGGCAAACGGGTTGGACAGCGTGCGGATCATTCCAAGCCCGCGCCCGACCGTGCGGGTGCTGCCGATGCCCGCGTCCAATACCGCCTGCTTATAGGCGGGATGCACGGCGGCCTCTGGCGTGGCGATGAACAGCGTGCCGAAATTCGCCGCACCCGCCCCCAGCGCCAGCGCCGCCGCCAGTCCGGCGCCGTCTGCGAAACCGCCGGACGCGACCACGGGCAGGCCCGGAAGGGCACGCACGACGGCACGCACCACCACCAGGGTCGAGACCAGTTCCGCCGGCGGGTGCCCGCCCGCCTCGCCGCCCACCACCACCAGCCCGTCCACCCCGGCCTCTGCCGCTTTCTGGGCGTGCTCCACCCCTGCCACGACATGGACGCACACGGTGCCGACCGCCTTGAACCGCTCCAGGTAGCGTCGCGGCCCGCCTTGCGACGCAATCAGGACCGGGATGCGCCGCTCCACCAGCAGGTCCAGCACCTCAACCGCACCTTGCCGGTACAGCGGCATGTTGACCGCGAACGGCCGGTCCGTCCCCGCCCGCACCTCGTCAATGGTCCGGGCCAGGTCCGCCAGCCGCATCGGCCCGGCGCCGATCACGCCCAGCCCCCCGGCGCGCGACACCGCCAGCGGCAGGGCGGCGCAGGACGACGCCCAGGACATGCCGGCTTGCAGGATCGGCAGGTCGATCCCCAGCAGGCGCGTGACGCCCGTCTCGATCTTCATTGGCGTTCCGATCCTCATGCAGGCAGACCCAGCAGCTTGCGGGCGTGTGCGGCCAGAGGCTTCTTCTGCACCTTGGAGCTGGCGGTCATGCCGATCTCCTCGAATCCCTCGACGACCCATACGTGCCGGGGCACCTTGAACCCGGCCATTTCTTTCCGGCACCAGGCAATGACGGCGGCTGGATCGCAGTCCGTACCCTCGTTGGGAACGACAAAGGCCACGACGACCTCGATCAAGCGCGGGTCGGGCACGCCGACGACGGCAGCCTGCCGGATGGCGGGATGGCGGTGCAGGATGTCCTCGACGTCCGCCGGCGACACGTTCTCCCCGCCGACGCGGACGATGTCCTTGGCCCGGCCCAGGAACTCCAGCCGCCCGTCCTCCCCCAGCCGGCCAAGGTCCCCGGTGTGCAGCCAGCCCTCCCTGTCCAGGGCGTCCGCCGTTTCCTGCGGCTTGTCGAAGTAGCCCCGCATGACGTTCCAGCCACGGACGGCGATCTCGCCCGGTTGGCCCGGCGGGCAGTCCGCGCCGTCTTCACCCCCGTCTCCACGACGGATGCGGACCTCCACGCCGGGCTGCGGGCGCATCCGGGCGGCAACGCGTATCTCCTCCGGCTCCCACCAGCAGGACTGGGCGATGTTCGGGGAGGCCTCGGATAGGCCGTAGCCGGCCACGCACTCCCGCGCTCCCAGTTCGTCCACGATGCGCCGCAGGATGGCGGGGGACGCCGCCGTCCAAGCGCCGCGCAACGCCAGCCGCCGCGCGGGCCGGCTGGGATGGTTCAGCAACATCAGGGCCATCGTGTCGTTGCCGGAGAAGTGGGTGCATCGCTCTGCCTCCATCAGCCGCAGCGCTTCATCCGGCTCGAACCGGTCCATTGTCACCAGCGTGACCATGTGCTGCACGGCGGACAGCACGGACAAGGTGCTGCCGGACACGTGGAAGAACGGACGGGCGGAATGGTAGCGGTCTCCGATACGGAAGCCGATCCGGCCACCGGACACCCAGGCGTTTCCCAGCATGTTGGCATGGGTCAGCATGACGCCCTTGGGAAACGAGGTGGTGCCGGAGGTGTACTGGATCAGCAGCACGTCGTCCGGGGTGCAAGCCGGGCCGCACGGCCTGGACGCGCCGGCCAGCAGTGCGTCGAAGCTAACCGCCGCACGCGGCACGTCCGCGCCCAGCACCACGACGCGGCGCAGGTCCGGCAGCGCCGGGTCGGGCAGCGACGTGTTCACGCCCGGGCAGATGCCCCGCAGCATGGCGACGAAATCGACGTTCAAGAAGGTGCCGGCTAGAAACAGCGTGGACACGCGGGACTGCCGCAGCGCGTAGGCCATCTCCTCCGCCCGGAAACGGGTGTTGACCGGCACGGTGACGGCGCCGACCGAGCCGAGCGCCAGGAACAGCGACACCCAGCGCACGCCGTTGCCCAGGCAAAGCCCCACATGATCGCCCCGGCCGATCCCGGCAGCGGTCAGGGCGGAGCGCAGGGCGGCGACCTCCCGGTCCAGTTCCGCGTAGGTCAGACGGCCGTCCGTGGCGACGACCGCCTCCACGTCCGGCGCGACCGCGGACGCGCGGGCCAGCGCAGCGGCAGCAGTCAGCGGGCAAAATGTGGACAGCTCCACCCTTACTCTCCCGCCTTGGCGTCAGGCGCGCTGCCAACGCTGCCGGCGAAGCTCTCGACACCCCGGCGCCAGCCGCCGTCCGCCAGCACGCGCTCTATCGCCGCCAACTCGATGCGTATGCCGATGGTGAGCGCGACCTCCTCGCCAAGGTCCACGGCCTGCTTCGTGAGCGCCATAGCCAGCGCCGGGGCCTTGGCAATGGCGTTGGCAACCTCCTCGGCAGCGGCACCGGCATCGTCCGCCACGCGGGCGACCAGGCCCAGGCCGTACGCCTCCTCGACCGGCATGGTCCGGCCAGTGAACAGCAGCTCCTTCGCGCGCCGCTTGCCGATGGCGCGCTGCAGGCGTTGCGTCGCGCCGACGGTGCCCCATTGCGGCTCCGGGAAGCGGAAGGTAGCGGTGCGGGCAGCGACGGCGAAGTCGCAGGCCATCGCGATTTCCCCCCCCGAACCGACGCATGGCCCTTGCACCACGGCGATGACGGGCTTGCTGCACCGCTCGATGGCCTCGTAAACGGCAAAAGCGGCCAGGCGGCGGCTGCGGACCCAGGCCTCGTCCCGGCCCTGCCGCTCCCTCAGGTCGGCCCCGGCGCAGAACACTGGCCCGGCGGCGTCCAGCAGCACCACGCGCAAATCCGCATCGGCGTCCAGCACCTCGAACGCGGCCCGCAGTGCCAGGCACATCGGCAGATCCAAGGCATTGCGGACCGCTGGGCGGTTCAGGGTGACGCGGGCGACGGCACCGGCGCGGGCTTGCAGGATCGGGGCTTCGTCCATGCTAGATCACCCTGTCCGCTCGCAGCGCTTCGATTTCGGCCGGTTCCAGCCCGAGCTCGGCCGCCAGCACGGCGTCCGTGTCGGCACCCAGCAGGGGCGGGGTGCCGGTGGCGGGGTTGTCGAAGCCATCGAACCGCAGCGGGTTCCGCAGTGCGGGGAAGCGGCCCTCGGTGGGATGCTCAAAGCTGCCCACCACGCCGCGCTCCCGGATGTGCGGGTCGGCCAAGATGTCGCGCACCGTGTTCACCTCCCCGGCCGGAACGCCGCGGGACCGCAAGGCCTCCGCCAGCGGCGTGCGGTCCCGGGCCGCTACGGCGGCGCGCATCGCGGCCATCACGTGGTCCCGCTGAACGACGCGCCCGGCGTTGGCGGCCAAGGCCGGGTCACACGACAGATCGTGCAAGCCGAGGACCTCGCAGATCGCAGCCCAATGCTGGTCGCTGCCGCTGACGTGCAGCCAGCCGCCGTCCCGGCACAGGAACGCAGCGGAGGGCACCCGGCCCTGGTGCTCCGTGCCGACCCGCTGCGGATCCTCGTCCAATGCGAACAACCGCGCCGCTGCAAGCGTGAGCAGGCTCGTTTGCACGTCCATCATCGCAAGGTCCACATAGGCGCCCTGCCCGGTCGTGGCACGCCCAACGAGGCTGGTCAGGATCGCGATGGCGATCCACAAGCCTGAGGTCAGGTCGGCGAACGGCAGCCCCACCTTGGCCGGAGGCCCATCCGGGTAGCCGGTCAACGCCATCACCCCGGATAGCGCCTGGAAAATGGTGTCGTAGCCATTGCGGTCCCGGTAGGGGCCGGTTTGACCGAATCCCGTGTTGGACACGTAGATCAGCCGCGGGTTGGATGGCGCCAAGCTGGCGTAGTCGAGGCCGTGCTTGGCCATTTCGCCAGGGAGGAAGTTCTCCAGCACCACGTCGGTCCCGGCGATCAGGGAACGTGCGATCTCCCGGCCGCGTGGAGATTTCAGGTTCAGGGTGATGGACCGCTTGCCGCGGTTCAGCGCGAAGAAGTAGGCGCTCTCCCCATTTGGCAACTGCGGCTCGAAGCTGCGGGACTCGTCGCCGCCGCCGGGCCGCTCGACCTTCGTGACCTCGGCGCCCAGTTCTGCCAGGATTTGCGTCGCAAACGGCCCGGCCAGCACCCGGGAAAAGTCCAGCACGCGCAAGCCCGCGAGCGGCTTCACTTGCGGAAGCCGCGCATTAGGGCGTTCACGTCCCGCCCGGCCGCCATCGCGGCGTCATAGGGCAGATCTGCCACGCGATAGAACAGCGACTTCGCTGCCGCCATCGCCAGCGGGTTCGCCGCCGCCCAGGTCTCGGCAATGCCCAGCGCGGTGTCCAGCACCTGGTCCGGCGCCACTACGCGGTTCGCCAAGCCCAGCGCCAGCACTTCCTCGGCCCCCAGCATCCGGCCCAGGCTGATCAACTCGAACGCGATCTTGCGGCCGAGCTGGCGCTGCAAACCGGTCATCACCAGGGCCGGGACGATGTGGTGCTTCAACTCGGGATAGCCGAACTTCAGGTCAGTGCTCGCCACCATCATGTCGCAGCCGATGGCCAGCCCGGCGCCGCCGCCCGCAGCCGCACCGCGCACCGCGGACACCACGGGTTTGGACAGCTTCTGTAGAATGGACTGGGTGCGGCAGGTCAGGTCCGCCCGCCGCGCGACCAGCTTTCCGTGCTCGGGCGTAAGATCCTTGAACTCCGCGAGGTCCGCCCCGGCGCAAAAACCCCTGCCTTCCCCGGTCAGCACGATGGCTCGCACCCCCTCCTCGGCGTCGGCCGCCTGCAGCGCGTCCAGCAGCGCTTGCGTGAGCGCGGTGTTAAGGGCGTTCAGCTTGTCCGGGCGATTCAGCCGCAGTATGCGGACCGCGCCCTGGTCCTCCATCAGCAGGATGTCTTCAGCCATGCGCGACGTTCCGCTCCGGCAACAGGCCGAACCCAGCCCGCGCTACCATGCTGTGCAGCTCCCGTCCCAGCAGGCGCTCGCACAGGCGAGAGGCGACCAGGACGGCGTCCCGGTCCAGCCCGGTCGTCACGCCTTCCGCTTCCAGCAGGTTTACCAAGTCCTCGGTGGAAACGTTGCCGGTCATGCCCTCGCCATACTTGATTTGCGCCGGGTGGCCGCCGACCCCCCCCATGGCGCTGTCGAAGTGGCGGCATCCCGCGTCCAGCGCCGCCATGCAGTTTGCCAGGCCGGTGCCGCGCGTATTGTGGAAGTGGGCGACGGGCGTGACGGACGGGATCTCCCGGACCAAACGGCGGAATAGGGCGTGGACGGCGCTGGGCGTGCCATGGCCCGCGGTGTCGCCGACCGTGACCAGCCCAACGCCAAGTTCCTTAAACCGTGCGGCGTCGGCAACAACGGCGACCGGGTCCACCGCACCCTCGAACGGGCAGCCCAGCGCCATCGAAATCACGCCCACCAGCCGGAAGCGCCCGGCCGCGAGCCGCACCATCTCGGCCACCGCAGCCCACTGCGCCTCCCGCGTCGTGCGCAGGTTGCGTTCGGTGTGGCTGGCCGTCGCGGACACCAGCAGGCTCAGCTCGGTCGCGCCGTGCCCGGCGTCCAGGTCGGCCAGGGCGCGCAGCACCGCGCGGGGGTTTGGGCAGGTCGCCTTGTAGCCGATGCCCGGCCTGCGTTGGATGCCGGCCAGCACGGCCGACGCGTCGCGGAACGCAGGTACCCGGTCGGGATGGCTGTAGCTGGTCGCCTCGATGCGCGGGAAGCCGGCCGCGGTGAAAGCATTAATCGCGGCGATCTTTTCCGCAGCTGGGAGCGCCGTGGTCTCGTGCTGCAACCCGTCGCGGGCGAAGCATTCGCAGATGACAACCGGCTCGGACATCAAACGCCTCCCCGCCTTATGCCGGCTCCTTAGCAGGTGAATTGACATTGTCAACAGGCCTGAGCGGCTGCACGGCAGCGCCCTCCGACGCGCGGGTCAGCGCCAAGGCCAGCGATTGCAGCTTTTGCAGGGCGGTTTCCAGCACCGCCTGCTCCTCGGTGTTAAGGCAGGCCCGGAACGCACGGTCGCGTTCCGCCGCGGCGGCGATCAGGTCGCCGTACAACGCGCGTCCGCGCCGGCTCAACGTCAGGCTGGTTGCCCGCCCGCCGGCCTCGGACCGGCGTTTCTGGATCAGTTCGCGGGCGGTTAGTGCAGATACAGCACGGCTCATCTGCGCCTTATCCAGCCCGGCAGCCCGCGCAAGTTGGTTCAGGCCCAAGGGACCGCCAGCCGCGAGGAGCGCCAGCGTGCGCCACTCCTGCAAGGTCACGCCGTAGGCGGCGTAGCGCAGGGCGGCGCTGCGCGACATGGCATTGGCGGTTCGGCCGACCTGGTAGGACAGCAGGTCACGGATCGTGGCGGGTCCACTATCTATCGCCCTCTGCTTCACGCCTTCGCCGCCCATGTGGCCTCCTATCCGCCCCGGTGATCATAGGACGCTGTCCCCCGTTGACAAAGTACGATAGGTGTTGATAATGACAACAGAAGCGCGCCAAAGGGCGGCGAGGACGGGAGGCGTTGGTGACGGAGGCTGCAACGGCGCTGGCGCCCTCTGGGATGTTCCAGGACGCTACCTACCGCAAGGTGGCCTGGCGGCTAATGCCGCTCATCCTGCTGTGCTACGTCGCCAACTACATCGACCGCACCAACGTCGGCATCGCCCAGATTAACCTGCGGACCGACCTTGGCTTCACTGACCAAGTCTACGGTATCGGCGTCGGCCTGTTCTTTGTCGGCTTCATCTTGTTCGAGGTGCCCAGCAATATGCTGCTGGACCGCATCGGCGCTCGGCGCACGCTGCTGCGGATCATGGTCTCCTGGGGCCTCGTGTCGACGCTCATGACGTTCGTGCGCACGCCGATGGAGTTCTACGCCGCGCGCATCGTGCTGGGCGCGGCGGAGGCCGGGTTCTTCCCAGGCATCCTGCTTTATCTTACTTACTGGTTCCCCTCTGCCCGACGCACGCGGATGACGGCGCTGTTCTTCCTGGGCCTGCCATTGTCCGGCATCATCGGGGCGCCGCTCTCAGGCTGGATCATGCACAGTTTCGCTGGGACAGGCGGTTTGAAGAGCTGGCAATGGCTGTTCCTGCTGGAGGGCATCCCGTCCATCCTGCTGGGCATTGCAGCCTTTCTGCTCCTGCACGACCGGCCGGCCGACGCCGCATGGCTAACCTCCGACGAGAAGCGAGCCATCGCCGCCGACCTGGCGAGCGAGCAGGCGGCGAAGGGCCACCTGACCGGCAGCGCGCTGCTGCAGGCCCTGCGCGACCCGCGGGTTTTCGTGCTGGGCCTCGTTGGGTGCGGCACCTACACCTTGGCGAACGCCGTCTCGTTCTGGTCGCCGCTCATCATCAATGCATCCGGCGTCAAGAGCGTGCTGGACGTGGGCTTGCTGTCCGCCATCGCGCCGCTGGTCGGCATCGTCGCCATGCTGGTGGTGGGCTGGAACTCCGACCGCACGCTGGAGCGGCGGTGGCACGCAGCCTGCTCTGAGTTCGTTGCAGCCGGGGCGCTGATCGCGCTGTCCCTGACCATCGGCCAGCCCTATCTGACGGTGGCGCTGATCTCGGTGATGACGGCGGCGCACTACTGCGGGCTGACGGTGTTCTGGTCGGTGCCATCGGTTTATCTGTCCGACCGGGCGAAGGCCGGAGGGATCGCGATGGTAACTACGATGGGTTCCATGGCCGCCGCGTTGACCCCGGCGCTGCTTGGCTGGATCCGTGTCGAGACTGGCAGCCTCAGCCTTGGCCTGCAGATTTCAGCAGGGATCATCTCCTTGGCCGGCGTCGTGCTGCTGGCAGGCATCCCTTCACGGGTGCTGCGGGAAAGGGTAGTGTCGTAACCGAACCATCTATCCCCGCCGCTTGGGACGACACTGGGCAGCCGCGCGTGCCGATCCCGGGATACGTCAACACGGAGCGCCGCAATCCCGCCCGGCCTCTGATCCGGCGTCCGCTCAGCCATCGCCACGCCGGTGACCTCGGCCCAGGTTGTGAATGCTTGAATGCGGGCGGCACGAAACTTGGTTGCAGTGTCTTGGTTTGAGCGGCGGGAGAAGACGTTGGCGACCTGATCATGGGCGTGGTTCAGAGTTCGGCCTTTTTGGGTGATACAAGGCGCGCGGAAACTGCCGGCCTATGGCGATGGTCGGCAGCAGATCGCCTGAACGACCAGAGGTGGAAGGATGCTAAGTCCTGACCGTGTCTTCTCGATCTGCGGAGGCGTTGCGGCGCTGTCCTGGCTCGGTCTGGCGGCGAGCCTCTTCGTCCCCGACAATCTCCGGGCGCCCATCTGGGCCGGGACGGCACTCGGCGTGCCTGCCCTCGTCGGACTGGCCTACGCCGTTCTGCTCGCCCAGGGCTTGCGCGCCCGTACCGGCGGCGGCTTCGGCTCGATCGCAGCCGTCCGACGGCTCTTCGCCAACGACGCCACGCTCGCGGCCGGCTGGTTGCATTACATCGCGTTCGACCTGTTCGTGGGCACTTGGGTCGCGCACGCCGGGCTCGATGCGGACATGTCGCCGCTCCTGATCCTGCCGTGTCTCCTGCTGACTTTCCTCATTGGCCCGGTTGGCCTCGTTGCGTTCCTGGCTCTGCGCTTCCTCGTCGCCCCGCGGCTAGGGCTCGCCACATGATCGCCCGGGTCCGACCGCTGGGGCGCGCGCCTCGCGAGGGACAGTGCCTACCCTCGATCCATACCGGGCGGGCGCAGCGGTCGCCGATGCCATTCAATTATTCGATCATGCAATGGCCCACTGCCCCGGGGTACCGCCGAGAGGCTCCCCGCGCAGTTCGGGCCACGGAGGAGGACCGATGATGGATCCCGCGCACCTCTACTGGTATGGCGCCGCCGGCTTCGCCGCCTGGACGCCCGTCGCCCTCGTGGCACGGCGCGTCGACCAGCGTAAACTGGACGGCGAGGACGTCTGGAACAAGCCGGCCAAGTTCGGCATCTCGCTTGCCCTGCACTTCGCCACCTTCGCGTTGGTCGCTGGTTTCCTGGGAAACGGTATCGTTCTGCTCACGGTCGCGTGGCTGTCCGTCGGGGCGGCCGTGCTCGAAGTGGCCTACATCGCCGTGCAGGCGGGGCGGCAGCGACGCTCCCACTTCAACAAGGACACACGGATCGAGGCTACGATCTATGCCATGTTGGGGATCGGCGCGCTCTTGGTGCTCTCGCCGGCCGTCGTGGTCGGGATCGCTGCGGCGCTTTCGCCTCCTTTGGCGTGGCCGCCTGCCGTCCGACTGGCCGTGCCTGTCGCGTTCATCGTGGGGGCCGGGCTGACGCTGCTGATCACGCTCTGGATGGGCTCCCATAATAGCCGCTACGCGGGCCCCCCGCCCTCGACGCCACGGACCATGTGGTTGACGGGGTGGACCGTGAACGCCGCAGACCTTCGGCCTGCCCATTTCCTCGGGACCCACATAATGCAGGGCGTACCTGCCATCGCGCTGGCGGGGTCGTGGCTGCTCCCGCCAACGGTTGCGCTTGTCCTCGCTGGCGTCGCCGCCGCCGGCTGGACGTGGCTCACGCTCGCGCTGTTCCGGCGGACCGTGGCGGGTCGACCGCTGCCCGGCTACTTCGCGATACTCGCTTGATCGCAGTAGCCCCACAGGTAGCCCCACCTGCGCGACGCACGCCCCGGGATACCGTGGGCGGGCAACTCTGATCTCTTTGCCATCTGGCGAGGCCGAACTGCGCTTCGTCGGGAGACCAGTGGGGGAGTCCCGTTGAAGACCACAAACAAGCGCAAAGAAAGCCATCACTATGAACGCGGTTGACAAACCTCTGGCACTCATCACCGGCGCGACGTCGGGTATCGGACTGGAACTGGCCAAGCTGGCCGCCGCGGACGGCTACGCCCTACTGCTCGCAGCCGACAGGCCGTTCGAGCGTGCCTTGGCCGAGCTATCCGGCGCGGCGGTCGAGACGATCACGGTCGACCTTTCGACCGCCGAGGGCGTCGCCGCGCTCGTCGCGCAAGTCGGTGAGCGCGAGGTCGACGTGCTCTGCGCCAACGCCGGCCAAGGTCTCAGCCAAGGCTTCCTTGACCAGGACTTCGCGGACGTGCGCAAGCTCATCGGGATCAACGTCGTCGGAACGCTCGACCTCGTGCAGCAGATCGGGCGCTCCATGCGCGCACGCGGCAAAGGCCGCATCCTGCTCACGGGCTCGCTCGCCGGCCTCCTGCCCGGGGCCTACCAGGCAGCCTACAACGCCTCGAAAGCTTTCGTTGACAATTTCAGCTTCGCCCTTCGCAACGAGCTGAATGACACGGGCGTCACCGTGACTTGTCTGATGCCGAACGTCACCGAGACCGACTTCTGGGAACGCGCTGGCGCTCTCGAGAGCAAGGCCGGGTCCGGCAAGAAGGATCCGCCCGAGGCTCCCGCGAAGGCCGGCTGGGCGGCGATGAAGGCGGGGGAAGGCGCTGTCTCGCCCGGATACTTCGACAGCTTGCAGCGCGCGATCATGCGTGTGCTCCCCCGAGACGCGCTCGCGGAGGTGAACGCGAAGGAGATGCGGCTCGGCGGCGCCTGATCCGGTCCAACCCGCCGAACGACCGCAGCACCTTCCTGACCGTATTCCGCGACACGCCAAGGTCCCGCACGATCTCCTTGATCGACTTGCCCTTGACGAAGAACTCGCGCCGGATACGCACCACCGTCTCCACGACCAGCATCTCCCCCGACGACCTCGCGCAAAGCGATAGTCGTGAACCGCACCGGTTTAGGGGTCGAAATTGGGCTCATCCGCGACCTCGGTGCAGGCGGAAGCCTTCGGTGAGCTGACAACCTTGTCAAATCACAGCCTATTTGCGGCACTGGCGGCTGCTTGTTCCCTGGCGTGCCGGCTTAGCGCCAAGAGGCCAAGATTGTGAAGTCCTATCAACAACTTACCCGATGAGCCTGAGCGCTGCCTGCACCGAGGTTGCGGATGAGCCCCACTTCGAAGCTGATTGACACGGGAGGCCATAAGGCCGTCAGCGGGCTTCCTGAAGGCTCGGCGGGGCTACGGAGCGCTCCGTCCGACCATGCCTGAAGGCACCAGACCTAATCTGGTAGTAGCCCCGCCGAGATGTGGGCGTGGTGGGCCGGGCCAACGATGTCGGGGGCATCAGGGACTGGTCCGCTGTTCCCATTCAGATCGATCTCGATGAACGAGAGGTTGCCGCCGCCATCAGCGAACAGGAGTATCTCAAGCGAGCCGTTCGGCGCGAGGTCGAAATCCGCCTCGAAGAACATGCCCCCGCTACCCCCTCGCGAGGTGAGCGGGAGCACATCAGCGCTCGGTGAGACACGAACGGCAAAGCTGTTGCAGCCGCAGTTGCAGAACGAGTGGAACTCCGCCACCGCGAACTGCGCGCGCAGTCGGCCGGGGGCAGGATAGGCGCAGCGGGCAGGGATGAATGACCGCCAGAACTCGGAGCGCTCAGGTCCGTTCGGCACATGCGTTCCTTCCAACACAGGCGAGCATAGCACCGGTCGGGGTCGGGCATCCTGCCCCGCTTACGGGTTCTACCAACCCGCCATATCGGGTCGGGAAACCGGGCCAGGAACACGGGCCAACAACCTGCGCCAGCCACTGCGACAACCCACCGCTGAGCGGTCACTTGGTCTGTAAGAGACCATTCCGCTTCCCGAGCTGGACAGATGCCGGATGCAGGCCGGATAAAGACCGGACAAGGGCCGGACAGAACCCGGACGGAAGGGCAGAGAAAGGCCGGACAAGGGCGGATGATGGAACACAGAGGCAGGGGCGAGATGGCAGACGTGGATGACATCCTAGCTGCCCTCAAGCGGCAGCCGTCCAGGGTGCGGGGCGGCCACAGCCCGGTCTATCTCTGGCTGTGGCAGCACCATGAACACCTGAAGGGCGAGCTGACCCTCCCACGCCGTGTGGACTGGTCTGCGCTCGCCGGCGAGCTAGGCAGGCGCGGGATCATGGACGGCAATGGCAAGCCGCCCACTGCCGAGCGGACCCGCAAGGCGTGGTGGCAGGTCGGCCGCGACAAGCAAGCCGTGGCGGCCGGCACCCTCCAGCGGCGGCGGGCCAAGCAGGCGCAGGCTGCCCCTTCGCCGCCAGCCAGCGCCGGTCCAGGTGGCGGGAACGGCCTGCCCCCGCCCGGCATCAAGCTGGTGGAACCGGACCCGCCCGGAGGCCGGTATCAGTTCCGCCTGGCTGGCGGTCCCAAGATTTGGGCCAAAGACGAACCCAAACCCGAATAGGGGCTAAGATGGACCCTCTCGCGATTACGAAATCGCGCGTGCGCCTGAGTACTGCAAAGGCGGCCTTGGACGATCTTGAGAACTGCAACGACTATGTTCGATTTATCGAGCTTTGGTATACTTTTTTAATCGCAGCCAAGGGAATTTATACCACGCTGGAGCAGGGGGCGAAAACTTCTCCGCAGGCCAAACAATGGTTTGGTGGTATTGCGAGCAGACGTCGTAAAGATCCTCTGCTGCAATATCTTTATCAAGCAAGAGACGATGATGAACACGGACTTAATCCCGTAATTAAGCAAGATAAGACGGTTGCAGGGGCTCGGATCAATACTCCCGGACTTAGTGGCAAGCTCTTGGTGAGAGCACGCTATGATACTGACCCAACCGACGATACCTCAATCGAGTTGACTGCTATCGATGGAGTTCCATTAACGAAAGAACAGAAATTCCCATATGTCCGTTTGATTCGTGTGCATGGAAGGGACAAAAAGCCTTATGATCCTCCAAATCAACATTTCGGAACTCCGGTTGATACCGACGCGCCTATCCCGGTTGGTAGAATAGCTCTTAAATATCTAGAAACTATAGTTAACGATGCGGCAGCCTTTGTATAATCCATCTCACACAATACACGCCGAAGAAGTGCTGGCGAGCGTCCCTCTCCTCCTGCCCAGTACAATCCACGCTGCCTACTGATAACCTGCCGAGAGTGTTGGCCCCGTCCCTACGGGTAGCGGCGCGCAATGATGTACGCCTCGACGCGCAATCAGGATCGGTTTCCGGCGCACGTTGACTGAGACTGAGGCGTGCGCCCGACGCAGGCTGTTGGAAAATGGGCGCAGGGTCGGTGAGACGGACGGGGCTGGCGGTGAGACCTGGTGGCACCGTGGTCCGCAAGGAAAACGAGTGGATACCGTTGGCGAACTCAGGGTTGGCCGTTTGTTCACGGCGTCATTGGCCCTGTGGCCCCGCTTCATCGGCATTGAGGACGGGTTTCCTCACCTTGCCGACGCGCATCCTAACGGGTCGGGGGAATTCGCCAACAGTATCCGAGCAATTTCCTTGTGGTTGCGCCAAGCAGGCTTGCTGCGGCCAAATGCCGCACGGAAATCCGTTGCGGAAATGAACGCCAGTTTGCGGGCTGCGCCGCATCTTTCTTTGTCAAGGTGAGCCAGTCACTTGGCTGCAACGTGGGTCCGGGCCGCTTGTGCTTGTTCCATAGGCTGAAGGCGCCTAGATCTTCATCGAAAGCTGGGCATTTCCGGTAGCAGCAAACCCATGAGACGCCCAGCCTTTCAGCAGGATTCATGATCGGAACGGAACACGTTTGACGACCACATCGCACGGAGAACCGACCTGCTCACAGATGCTTTTCAGTCTGTCAGCCAGCTCTGATGCCTTGTCAACCAACTGATCGTCCGGAATAGGGTCCCTGCCATAGCCGATCACAATTATCATCCTTGTTGGGATCGTGAAGAACTCTGAGGTTCGCGCGAGAACCACATCCGTCCGTATTCCGGCACTGTCAACGTACCTAAGTGGTGCATTGTGTTTAAGTGCTTCGTCATAACCAAGACGTCTTATAAGGTCTGATGTGCCGGGATCTTCCCTGTCGATGGAAGAGGTTCGGCGGACGATCCCAACAAGCCTCAGATATATCTCATCGCCTTTGGCATCCTCGACGAGAGCGGACACCGTCAGGACAGGGCTGTAGACCCGAACCGCGTAGGTATCGCCTCCACCGCACAGGGTTGCCATGACTGTGGCCATCGCCCCGAGATGCACCAACCAGGCTGAAACTCCGAAGCTCATCCCGAAAACCCTCTAGCTGCGCTGCCAGCTCCATCCGTCTCACCAACCGTGCGTCGGCCTGCATGATCTCGCGTCCATCTCACGGACTATGCGCCTGTTCTCTAACAGCCTGCGTCAGGCACCCGCCCCAGTCTCAACCAACGTGCGCCGGAAACTGCCCCTGATTGCGCGTCGAGGTGTACATCATTGCGTGTCGCTATACCTACGAACGGGCAAGAGGAAGGGAAAATCTACGCGAGTAGGGACGAGTGCGGGATATGTTTGATGGTATCAGTGTTTAACATGGAGAGCGCCTCCCGGCGGCCGGCTAACGCCGCTATAGCTCCTATCGCCTGGCACGACCCGCGCACATCCAGCGCACGCCGAGCGCACGTCCAACGCACGCGGAGGGTGTCCATATGGACCAATGCACCGGTGGTGCTGGCAAGGGGCTAAGCATTACGGATACCCCTTTTCCCATACTTCCTTTTCCCGGTCATGGCAGAGGGTGCTGGGCCGTCCCCAGGGACGGAATCAGGCGTCCCCAGAGACGGTATCAACGGCTTTGGAGACATGTCCCTAGAGACGCACTAGGTTGCCTCCATGGAGGGCGAGGACAGGACAGGGCGGGAGCGCAAGGAGCGGCTGCGGGCGCGGCGCGACGAGGCCGGCATGGCGCAGGTGTCGGGCTGGGTGCCAAAGGAGCGGCGAGCTTACGCGCGTGAGGTGATTGCGGCGCTGGCACGGGGGGCGAACAGCTTGCCGCCGGACCCGGAGCAGGCGGGAGCAGTAGAAGCAGCGCGGGCCGAGACAGAGGCTGCACGGGACGCGGAGGCAGCAGCCCGTGCAGCGCTGGCCGAGGTCGAGCAGCGTGGGCAGGAGTTAGCGGCCGAGCGGGATGCAGCTCGCGCCCGAGCGGAGTTGGCAGAGCAGGCGCAGGCGGAGGCTATCGACGCGTTGCAGGCGGCCAAGGAGGCTACAGCGTTGGCTCGGGCCGAGACTCAACGTTTCCAAGGGGCGCCAGGCTTACGGGGCAGGGTGGTGCGCTGGTTAATTGAATAGGGCCAAGAACGCGGTCACATTGCCCGAGACGAGGGTGCCTACTGGATTGGGCGGGTCTGCCTACTGACATACGTACTTGTTGCGTCCTGCGATTCGCCGAACGTGCGGTTATGGAAAGGGCAGTCAGTGAAAGTCCCGGCGGGCTGCTTCGTTCAACTGCTGGAACTCTTGCAAGAGTGCGTCGCAAGCCGGCTTCGTCGCGCCGCATAATAGCTGCGCGTCAACGAACACCGCCGTGCCTTGTTGGACGACGCGGCGCCGCACGACGGCGGGATAGGCTGGGTCTTCTGGAGGCACAAAGCTCCAAATGGCGCGGTTCGCCAGATCCTCTGCCACCGTCCATCCACGCTGCTCACTGAATGCCACGTCCGGCCTGGCCCGCAGCGCCGCCAAAGCCTGTGCTGGAGACGAGTAGCCAATCTGGTCGGGGGTTTTCAGGGCAAGGGTGGGTAGGAACTGCTGAGCCCTGGCACTGCCGGCGGTGATCAGCACAGCACAGATGATCAATGACAGGGAACGCACAAGCGATTCTCCACCGGCGAGCTGTTAGAGGCAGGGCTATATGCGGTCTGCAGCAAAGCCCACGAATATGCTGCACCGTCCCAGGCCGAGGATGCAGTTATGGCAACTGGCGGACGGTTCTGGGCAAGCACTCCGGCGTTCTTGGCATTCTGCACGTCATTGCTCCGGTATATCCGAGCTCTCCGTCCTGCTGTGCATTGCTCTCTTGCGCGGTCTGGCCGCAAGCGCCCTGGCCATTTGCATGAAGCCCGGCAGCCTGCCCCAACGATTGCGACACCGCAGAAAACGACTTCTGCAAGGCCGTGCCGACCATGGCTCCACCCGCAAGAACGGTTGCAGCAAGGGCGGAGGCGAGCAGGGCGTATTCCATGGAGGTCACGCCTTTTCGATCTGCCCATAAGCTGCGAGAAAGCTCGGACGCTGCTTGAGCCAGAGTCTCGCAGCCTCTAGTCCTGGGCATTGGCTTGAACAGCATCTTGCCACCTTGGAAGCAGGCATCGTTTCACAATAGCTGTAGCGGCGCGCTAGCAAGCACTTTGAAAGCCATGTGCCGTCCTGTAGTTGGGAGGAGCTTGGCGGCGGTGGGACAAGCCTCTTTCTCAGTGCTTGGTGTCCACCTGTGCCGCTTGCAGGGCGCGACGCTACCCGTCCCGGAACCTGAGCTTGTCAGGTTCCGGGGAGAGGGCTGGCACCCCGTGCTGCTCAGGCGGCCTTGCGGCTGGCGAGGCGGCGGACCAGGCCGGTGCTGGCAAGGCCGGTCCCGAGGAGGGCGAGCGACATGGGTTCGGGAACGCTGCTGACCGACGCATCCAGGCTCAGCCTCGTGCTGCCCTGCGTCGTGATGGTGACCACCTCGGTCAGGGCGAACGAGCCATCAGTGATGGCGGACGCCGTGGCGCTGCCGCCCAGGCCGACGCTGCTCAGCAGTGTGCAGGCAGCCGAGCAGCCTGGGTTGTTCAAGGTGTCGGAATTGTCGAGGTATGACTGGGCGGTCACGGTGGCGGCCCCGTTGGCGACGTTGCCGGTGAACTGTGTGAGCCAGCTCGACGTCCCGAACGGCGAGGTGAAGCCGGTTCCGGTCAAGGTGATGACGAGGGTACCCCCTGCCTGGCTGGAGAGGTCGAACGTCGCGAGGTCGATGTAGTCCGGGGAGAACAGTTGGGTGCCGATGTTGTTGGCGGTGAAGTTGCCGACGCTGGCGGGGGCGAAGTTGTATGACCCGCCGTCGGCGCCGAGCGCTGCTGACTGGAAGGAGGAGGCGCCGCCGGACTGCACGGTGAGGCCGAGCATGGGCGCAGCCTGTGCTCCTGGTGCGACCAGGAGGGGGGCGGCGAGGAGCATGGCTGAGGCCAGGAGAAGCTGACGCTTGGAGGCTCCGGGGTTTGGGGATCACAGGCGATCCGCAGCCTGCTACGCAGCTTCCGTGCCACATAATGATATCAATGTCTTACAAATCCTAACGTGGGCATGTGTAAGAATTCATGACAATACTTTAATTTAGCAGATGCACCTTGCATGCTGAGCCGCCGTGTTGCTGCCAGTGGTAGCGGCATCCCCGGGCTTGAAGGCGGACCGGACGTGGCGGAGGCCAGACCACGAGCGGCTCGGCGAGCGCCACGGGCTGAGCATGGGGCGGCAGCTGTGGTGGCTTTACCGGCATTGTGCTCTAGCAAAGTCTGGAATAGCGTTAGTCAGATCAAAAATTGCATGCTATTGTACAGTCATCGTTTGCCGAGACCTTCGGGCGCAAGCGGCTGAGAGACGCTCCCGCGCTCCCGCCTCCCATCGAGGAGTGCGTATCCCATGAACTTCTACTCGCCGGCGTTCAGCCGGAACGGACTGCTGTCCGCCCTGCCACCGGCCGAGCTGGGACAGCTCCGGCCGCACCTGACGCGGGTGCGATGGGTCAACGGCCAGAACCTGCACGAGGCCGGCGAGCGCATCGACCAGGTGTTCTTCGTCGAGGAAGGCTTTGCCTCCATGGTCGCCGAGGCCGATGGCGACGACACCGGCACCGAGGTCGGGCTGATCGGGCGCGAGGGCATGGTGGGCCTGCCGGCGCTGCTGAGGCCCAGGCCTGTGTCCTTCGACCGGTGCATGGTGCAAATGCCCGGCACGGCGCAGCGCATGACGACCGAGGCGCTGCGCGACAGCATGGACGCGCTGCCGGTGCTACGGCGGCTCCTGCTGCAGGCCTTGGAGGCCTTTATGGCGCAGGTGTCGCAGACGGCGGCCTGCAACAGCCGGCACAACCTGCCGCAGCGCCTCGCGCGCTGGCTGCTGATGGCGCATGACCGAGTGAACGGGGACGAGCTGCCCCTGACGCAGGAGTTCCTGTCCAAGATGCTGGCGGTCCGGCGGTCCGGCATGACGGTCGCCCTGCAATCGCTGCGGATTACAGGAACCATCAACCAAGGGCGGGGACGCATCCTGATCTGCGACCGGCCGGGCCTGGAGGCTGCTGCGTGCGGCTGCTACGGCCGTGTCAAAGCCTTTGCCGAGGTTGTGGCGGACGGAGACGTTTAGGGGAGCCGAGCATGGGGCGGCAACACGACGACGAACCGCATCGTGCGTGATGACTGCTTTTTATGTCTGACCGGCCTGGCGGGCGGCCCAGGGCCGGCCGAGCGTTCCGACCTCTGCGGCCGACGCTGCCGAAACCCGCCCGGCGCACCTGCCCTCGGTCCACACCTCCGCACGCTCGCCAAAGCTGATCAGCCGCTGCGCGAGCGCGCAGGCCTGTCCGTCGTCGGCGCAACTGGCAGTGGACTGCTGGACGATCCGCCCGCTGCCGTTCAGCAGGTCAATCCGGTAAGGCTCTTGTCGGGTTCCGGGGTGTTAGACCGGGGTCATGCTACCAGGGCTGCAACAAGGGAGCCGAGCAGGGCTTTGCCGCGTCGGCGTGCGTTGTGGACGAACTGGAAGAAGCCGAGGTAGAGCGGCAGCTTGTCCTGCGAGAGGCCCCGGTGCGGGCGCAACCAGGAGCGCAGCAGCGACCAAAGACCTTCCATGGTGTTGACGTGGACCTCGCAGAAGCCATCCCCGTCCTCGTCGCGGGCATACTCGCCGCGGGCGTGGCAGACCGTCATGTGCTAGTAGCCCCAGGCGGGCAGGCGCGCGTAGATGCTATACTCGTCCGTGTGAACGAGAGTGCCCGGGGCGACGGCGGCCGTGATGACCGGCTTGATCGTCCTCTGCTGCACGTTGGCCAGCATGCGCAGCACGACTTGGCCGCCGCGCTGGATCAGGCCGAGGATCGGCGGCTTGTCCTTCTCCAGCGTGCCGCGGCCAGGCGCGCCTGCCAGCTTGCGGCAGCGCCCAAGCCGCCCCTTTTGGCGACTTCTCTCGGCTGCCCTTTGTGGCCGGCCACGACGTAGACTTCGTCGACCTCGACTTTGCCCGTCAGCTCCACCGTCGGCGCTTTGGCGACCAACCCGGCGCGCAACTGCTCCGTCATGGCCTGCACGTCCGACGCGGCCAGGCCCAGCTCACCCGCGATCTGCCGGTTGGAGAGGTTCAGGCCCATGAAGTAAAGGCACAGCACCCACACGCGCAGCGGCTGGTGATGCCCGGCCAGCACGGTGCCGGTGAGGTCGTCAAAGCGGGACGCGCACGCCTTGC